>VXOS01000066.1 GCA_009839925.1 Chloroflexota bacterium | reverse complement strand
GCTACGGATGGCGCCCAACCCCCGAAGGCGCAACAACCCATCGAGGTGGTGAGTCCCGCCGGCGCGCCTGGATTCCGGCGTTCGCCGGAATGACGAAAGGGGGGCTCACCCTAACCCTCTCCCCGAGGGAGAGGGTTAGGGTGAGGGAGGGTCCGCCTCCGGAATTGGGTTGCACCATCGGGGCGTTCGGAGGCGCGCGGGAGTCCTCCCCCTCACCCCCGCCCTCTCCCCAAGGAGAGGGGGCCGGAGGCAGACGGAGCGCCCAGGCGGAGTTGCCAGGGGTCTTCTGCGGGTGAGCGAGCTTCAGGAGATACCCCCTCCTCCGTCGATCGAGAGCGTGTGCCCCGTGATGTGGTTCGCCAGGTCCGAGGCGAGGAAGACCGCGCCCGCGCCGAACTCCTCGGGCGGGGCGAGTCGCTTCAGCAGGCCGTAGTCCGACACGCGCTCGCTCTCGCGGTCCGGGTCCATGTTCTTCGTCCGGCCGGCGCTGTCGACGCCGCCGGGGGCGATCGCGTTGACCCGGATGCCGTGCGGCGCCCACTCCGCCGCCAGCTCCCGCGTCAGCCCGAGGATGCCCGCCTTCGCCGCCGTGTAGGCGGCGATGCCGATGCCGGTCGACTTGAAGGCGGCGTTGGAGGAGGTGTTGACGATGCTGCCGCCGTGGCCCTCCTCGATCATCGCCCGCGCGGCCGCCTGGCTGCCGATGAAGGCCGCCTTCAGGTTCATGCGCAGGACGGCCTCGAAGCCATTCTCGGAGATGTCGAGGGCGGAGAGCTGGAAGTTGCCTCCGGCGTTGTTGAACATCGCGTCGATGCGGCCGAAGCGCTCGCGTGCCCCGGCGACGAGCGCGCGAATCGAGTCCGGCTGGCGCACGTCCGTATGGATAAACAGCGCCTCGCCGCCGGCCTCGATGATCTCGGCGGCGGTGCGCGCCCCAGTCTCCTCGTTGATCTCGCCGATCACGACGCTCGCGCCGACGTCGGCGGCGCCGATCGCGATCGCGCGGCCGATGCCCTCGCCCGCGCCGGTCACGACTGCGACCCGGCCGTCCATGCGGATGCCGTCCATTACGTAGCCCATGCCTCGCCCCCTCGCAGCGCTCGTCACCATAGCGCGCCGCGGCGCACGGCTATACTGCCGCTCGCGGCCCGGAGGTGGCGATGACGGCTCGGCTCGAGGGCAAGGCAGCGCTGGTCACCGGCGGCGGCTCCGGGATCGCGCAGGCGGTCTGCCTGCGCTTCGCCGCCGATGGCGCCGGCGTAGCCGTCGCCGACATCGACCCGGACGCCGCCGCCGCGACGGTACAGACGATCGAGGAGCAGGGCGGCACGGCGATCGCCAGCGAGGGCGACGTGACGGTCGCCGCCGATGCCGAGCGGATCGTCGCCGAGACCGTCGCGGCGTTCGGGCGGCTGGACATCCTCGCCAACGTGGTCGGCGGCAGCCTGCCACAGTTCAGCGTCGTCGACCTGCCGGAGGAGGAGTGGCGCGACCTGCTCGAGATGAACCTGACAAGCGTCTTCCTGATGTCGAAGTACGCGCTGCCGCACATCGCCGATGCGGGCGGCGGGGCGATCGTCAACGTCTCGTCCGGCTCGGGCGTGTCCGGGCAGCCGCTCAACCCCGGCTACGTCGCAGCCAAGGGCGGGGTGATCGCGCTGACCAAGGGCATGGCCCTCGACCACGCCGCCCAGAACATCCGCGTGAACTGCGTCGCGCCGGGACCGGTGCTGACGCCGCTGATGCGCCGCAACCGCACGCCCGAGGAGATCGAGGGCTTCGGGCGGCTCAACCCGCTCGGGCGCGTCGGCCTGCCCGAGGAGTTGGCGGACGCCATCACCTACCTCGCCTCCGATCAGGCCTCGTTCATCACGGGGCAGACCGTGAACGTCGACGGCGGAGTGAACCGTTGAGCGGAGGGGCGGGGCAGCGATGACCAGCGAAACCGACATCCTCCGCGACGACGTGATCCGCATGGTCGAGCGCGAGCCCGCCAGCCTCGAGGAGCGCGTCGCGCGCCTCGAGGCGAAGGAGGCAATCCACGACCTGATGATGCGCTACGGCCACTTCTCCGACGCGCGCGATACGGAGGGCGTGCTCGCGCTTTACACCGACGACGTGGAGCGCGTGCTCACGGGCACCCTCGACGAGCGCGTGCGGGGCAAGGACACGCTGCGCGAGCTGTATCGCAACCCCGTGCTGCCGACGCGCGACGGGAAGTCGCTCGGCGAGGCCTCGCGCTACCGGCGCGGGCGCCGGACGACCGTCCGGCATATGTTCGCCGCGCCGCTGATCCGGCTTTCCGACGACGGCGACACGGGCTGGCTCACTTCCTACTTCACGCTCGTGCGCAGCGTCGCGAGCGCGGACGGCTTCGAGCGCCACGTCCACGAGGGCACCTACACGTTCACGTTCGTGCGCCTCGATGATGGTTGGCGGATCAGCAAGATGGTCGTCGACACCGAGATCGGCCACGATCGCGGTTACAACCCGGAGGCAGCAACGAAGGAGGGGAGCGCCTGATGGCAGAGATCCCGACCACCTGCAAGGCGGCCGCGATGGTCGGCGCGGGCAAGCCGATGGAGCTGATCGATGTGCGCGTGCCGCAGAAGCTGGAGCCCGGCGGCATCCTCGTCAAGATGTCGATGGCCTCGATCTGCGCGACCGACGTGCACGCCTGGGAGGGCTCCTCCTCCTTCGCCGAGGACGAGTTCCCGAGCATCCTCGGCCACGAGATGACGGGGCGCATCGCGCGCAGCGAGGGCCGCACCCACGACTCGATCGGCACGCCGCTGCGCGAGGGCGACCGCATCGTCTGGACGCACGGCTTCTGCGGGAGCTGCCTCAACTGCATCGTGGAGCACGAGCGCACGCTCTGCCTCAACCGCCGCCGCTGGCACGGCTCGACCGAGGAGTTCCCCTACCTCACCGGCGGCTTCGCCGAGTACGGCTACGTCTTCCCCACCTCGGGCTGCGTGCGCGTGCCGGACGACGTGCCGGACGAGGTCGCCGCCGCCGTCTCCTGCGCGCTGCGCACGGTGATCCACGGCCTCGACCGGGTCGGCGATCTGGACGACCGCCATCGCGTCGTCATCCAGGGCTCCGGCCCGCTCGGCCTCTTCACCCTCGCCCGCGTCGTCACGGGTGGACCGCCCGACCCGATCGTGATCGGCGGGCCGGCGCGGCGCCTCGAGCTCGCGCGCAAGTGGGGCGCGGGCCACACGCTCGACATCGACGACGTTCCCGACCCGGCCGAGCGCCACGCGCAGGTGATGGAGTGGACGGACGGGCTCGGCGCGGACGTGGTGATCGAGGTCTCCGGCGCGAAGAGCGCCTTCCCCGAGGGCTTCGAGATGCTGCGGCGCGGTGGGCGCTACCTGGTGATCGGCCAGCTGCACGGCGAGACGTTCCCGTTCGCGCCCTCGGACATCGTGCGCAAGCACGCGCACATCATCGGGACGTCCTCGGCGGCGGTGCAGCACTACCACCGCGCGCTGGAGTTCGTGCGCCGCCACCGCGACCGCTTCGACTGGATGGAGATGATCTCCAACCACTACCCGCTGGAGCGGATCAACGAGGCGATGATCGGGATGCAGCGCTGGGAGGAGATCAAGCCCGCGATCACCTTCCCGGACTAGCGATCGCCGGCTACTCCCGCGCCGGTCGTCGCCCGCCGAGGCCGATCGTCGCCAGGCCCAGCGCCAGCCCGACCGGCGCGATCGCCAGCGCGGCGGGCACCGGCGCATGGCCGGCCGAGCCGGTCATCACGTCGACCATGCTCGCGTCGGCCTGCTCCTCCTCGTCGCCATGCGAGTGGTGGGAGTGGTCGTGTGCGGCCGAGTCCTCGCCGAGGTTCGCGTCGATGTGCTGCCAGACCCCGAGAGCAGCGCTGACGATGGCGAGGATGGCCACCGCCCGCGCCAGCCGGATCGTCGCCGTCGTCTGGCGCACGATGAGGGCCAGCGTGGCTGCGCTGATGATGCCCAGGGTGATCCACGGCGCCAGCTGCCACGGGCTGAGCCAGTGTCGTTCGTAGGCGAGCGCCAGGGCGCTGCCAACCACGCCCAGCACCACCAGCAGGAGCAACCCCGCCCGCAGCCCTCCCGCTGCGCCGTCGCCTCTCATCATGTCGGTCACGGTCGTTGCTGCACTTTCGTCGTAGCGACCCACCGCGCAGGCGGCTCGCGGTCGGCGAGGCCTCTACCGCGACGCTGTATCACTCACGTGCATGCGAGTCAAATCGTAACGGGAGCAGGTTCCCGGACCGGACGGCCCGCGAGCCGTGCCCGCGACCAGCGCGGTCAGGTGGTATAAACCATCGTGGCGCGCGAGGCGCGCGCTCGCCGAAAGGGGACCCCAGCAGCAATGACGAGCACCGAGGAACGGCAGTTTCCCAAGATCACCGATGAGGGCCTGGCCGGCCTGCGCGCACGGCGAGGCATCCCCGCGATGCGCGGCGACCGCCAGAAGTACACGCAGATCAACGCCGACGCCGTGCGCGGCTTCTCGCTCGGCGCGGGCGACACCAACCCCCTCTACACGAACGAGGAGTACGCCCGGAACTCAAGCTGGGGCACGATCGTCGCGCCCCCCTGCATCCTCCTCGGGACCGGGATCCAGGAGGGCCGCGACCTGACGGCCGCCGAGCGCGAGTCCGGGCGCGGCGGCGGCCTCCCCGGCGTCCACGGCATGTACTCCGGCCACGACTGGGAGTGGTACCAACCGATGGTCGAGGGCGACCGCATCTACCGCGTCCAGTACGAGGCGGGCTTCTCCCTCAAGCAGGGTCAGTTCGCCGGACGCCAGGTGCTCCAGCACATGGAAACCCTCTACCGCAACCAGAACCACGAGGTGGTCTGCAAGGCCGTGCACTGGCGCTTCCGCACCGAGCGCAACACCGCCGCCCGGCGCAAGAGCGTCTTCCGCGAGCCGACTGTCTGGTCCGACGAGGAGCTCGCCCGCATCGACGAGGCCTACGCGAACGAGATCCCGCGCGGCGCGGAACCTCGCTACTGGGAGGACGTGAACGTCGGCGACGAGATGGGCGAGATGGTGCGCGGGCCCTTCCGCATCACCGACGCCGTCTCCTGGGAGACCGGCGCGGGCGGTCCCTACGCGCGCACCGGCCGCTCCGACTACGAGTTCCGCCAGCGCCACTTCGGCGCCTACGCCCGCGACAAGCAGCGCGTCTGGGACATCGTCGAGCGCGTGCACTGGGAGGACGACTTCGCGCGCGAGGTCGGCGTCCCGGCGGCCTACGACTACGGCGCGCAGCGCATCGCCTGGAGCGCCAGCTTCATGACCAACTGGATGGGCGACGACGCGTGGCTGAAGCGCCTCTGGGTCCAGATCCGCAGGTTCGGCATCATCGGCGACCTCCAGACCTACCAGGGCCGCGTCATCGACAAGCGCGTCGAGGACGGCGAGCACCAGGTTGTCTGCGATTTCTGGGCGACGAACCAGATCGGCGAGATCACCGCGCCCGGCCAGGCGATCGTCGTGCTGCCCTCGCGCGAGGGCGGGATGCCGAAGCTGCCGGCAAGCGGCCAGCCGGCGTACCCGACGTGGGGTCCGGAGACGGTGCTCGAGCCGCTCGGCCTGCCACCCGTCGAGCCGGGTCCGCAGGCGCACGACTACAAGCACGTCGGCGTCCCGGACCAGTAACCGGAGGCAGCCGGTGACCGAAGCGCACGCGGCGTTGCAGCCGACGGTCGCGGGGCCCCTCTCGCACCTGCGCATCCTCGAGATCGCGGAGGACGTGCCGGGCCCCTTCGCCGGGCGCCTGCTGCACGACCTCGGCGCGGCGGTCACCAAGGTCGAGCGGCCCGGCAGCGGCGACTCCTCGAGGCATACCGGCCCCTTCCGCGACGACGAGCCGGACCCCGAGGCGAGCGGGCTGTTCAGCTACTTCAATCGCGGCAAGCGCTCGGTCACCCTCGACTGGACGCAACCGCGGGGACGCGACCTGCTGGGCCAACTGCTCGACGAGAGCGACGTGCTGATCGTCGACGAGCGCTTCGGCGCGAGCCACGACGAGCTGCTCGCGCTCTGCGAGGAGCACGGCGGCGGTGAGCGCGCCCTCAGCGTGGTCTCGATCACGCCGTTCGGCCTGACCGGGCCGCGCGCCCACTGGCGCGGCAGCCCGGCGACGATCAGCGCCTACGGAGGGCTCACGCTCTACTTCGGCGAGGCGGACCGCGCGCCGATCCCGCCGCCGCAGGACCTCGCGCTGACGCAGGGCGGCCTCGCGGTCGCGATCGCCACCCTGTACACGGTGCTCGGGCGGGGCGGACAGCCCGGCCGCGGGCAGGTCGCCGACATCTCGATCGTGGACGTGCTCTCCTCGGTGCACACGGGGCTGGCGGCGACGCACTGGGTGTTCGACAGCCGCCAGTTCCAGCGCCACGGCCGGCGCAGCCAGGGCGGCCTCTATCCGAACGCGATGCTGCGCTGCAAGGACGGCTTCTTCCGCGTCCACGCGATGTCGCAGAAGGAGTGGCGCGGCCTGCTCGAGATGATGGGCAGCCCCGCCTGGGGCGACGACCCGGAGTACCAGGACCGCATCGTCAACGGCGACAGGTACGCGGACCTGCTCGACACCTACATCGAGAGCTACCTGATGCAGCACACCAAGAACGAGCTGTTCGAGCAGACGCGCGAGCGGCAACTGCCCTTCTCGCCCGTGCGCCAGATGCACGAGGTGCTGGAGGAGGAGCAGCTGTTGCACCTCGGCCTCTTCCGCGAGCTCGCGCACCCCAACGGCGAGCAGTTCACTGCCGCCGGCTCTCCCTTCCGCTGGCGCAACGCCGAGGACGACGCCCCGCCCGAGACCGACCCGACCGGCGCCGCCTTGCTGCGCGCCCCCCGCCTCGGCGAGCACAACGACGAGGTCTACGGCGACCTGCTCGGCCTCGACGCTGCCGAGATCGAAAGGCTGCGAGGCGATGACGTCATCTAACGGCGAGCGCCCCGCCACGCCCGACATCCTCGAGGGCGTCCGCGTGCTCGACCTGGGCATGGTCTGGGCCGGCTCGATCTGCGGGCAGGTGCTGTCCGACTTCGGGGCGGACGTGGTCAAGGTCGAGTCGCGCTCGAACCTCGACATCGCGCGCCGCGGGCGGCCGATCATCGGGACGGAGTACGACCCGAACCAGAACCCGCTCTTCCACAACACCTCGCGCAACAAGCGCAGCCTCGCGCTCAACCTCAAGACCGAGGAGGGCCGCGACGTGCTGCGCCGGATCGTGCCGCACGCCGACATCCTGATCGAGAACTGGCGGCCCGGGGCGCTGCCCCGGCTCGGCTTCGGCTACGAGGAACTGCGCAAGCTGCGGCCGGACATCATCATGATCTCGCAGACGCTCGCCGGCCAGGACGGGATCGACGCCCGGCTGCGCGCCTACGGCCCCACCGTCGGCGGCATCACCGGCCTCGACAGCCTCGTCGGCTACCAGGGCGAGGCGCCGCTCGGGATGGGCCATGCCTACGCGGACCCCAACGTGGGGCTGCACTCCGCGCTGCTCGCCCTGAGCGCTCTCGAACGCCGCCGCCTCACCGGCGAGGGCGCCTACATCGACGTCTCGATGTGGGAGGCGATGGTCGCGGCGCTCGCGACGCCGCTGCTCGACTGCGAGCTGAACGGCCGCGTCGCCGGCCCGCTCGGCGACGACGCGATACCGGGCGCCCCCGCCGGCGTCTTCGCCTGCGCCGGCGACGACCACTGGCTGGTCCTCGAGGTCCACGACGACGCCGACTGGGCAGGCATCGTGGAGGCGATGGCGCACCCGGACTGGGCCGCGGACGAGCGCTTCGCCAGCGCCGAGGGCCGCCTCGCGGCCCGCGAGGAGCTGAACGAGCACGTGCGCGCCTGGACCGCTCCGCGCGACCGCGACGAGCTGGCCGAGCTGTTGCAGGGCCACGGCGTGATCGCCGCGCCCTGCCTCGCCGTCAGCGAGCGGCTCTTCGACGACCACCTGCTGGCGCGCGAGGGCTTCACCTGGGTCGAGAACCCCGTGCTCGGACGCGAACCCGTCTACGGGCAGGCGATCCGGCTCAGCGAGACGCCCGGCTACGTGCGTGAGCCCGCGCCGATGCTCGGCCAGCACAGCGCGGAGGTGCTGCGCGAGCTGCTCGACATGAGCGATGAGGAGATCGAGGCGCTCGACGAGGCCGGGGTGCTGCGGTGAGCGCGCAGCGCAACGGCCAGCCGGGCGAAGCGCTCGTCCCCGCGCCCGCACTGCTCGGCGGGCTGCGCGTGCTTGAGTACGGCGAGAGCGCGGCCTCCGCCTTCGCCGCCCGCATGCTCGGCGACCTCGGCGCGACCGTCACGAAGATCGAACCGCCCGGCGGCAGCCCGCTGCGCCGCGAGGGCTACACGCCGGACGGCGGCGACGCCTCGGCGCTGTTCGCCTACACCAGCGCCGGCAAGCGCAGCGTCACCCTCGACGACACGACCGCCCAGGGCAGGGAGACGCTGCTGCGGCTGATCGCCGACTGCGACGTGCTGGTCGACTCGCACCGCGGCTCGCACTGGCAGGAACTCGGCGTCGACTTCGAGGCGCTGCCGGGCAGCGGGCGCTGCGCGCTGGCCGTCTCGATCACGCCGTTCGGGCGCTTCGGCCCGCGCGCGGAGTGGGCCGCGACGCACCTGACGGCGCACCACGCCGGCGGCGAGGCCTACTTCTTCCACGGCGGCATCGGCTACGACCGCTACCCCGACGGCCCGCCCCTGCGCGTGCCCGCGAGCATCGCCGAGCTTGATGCGGGCTCGGCGGCGGTGGTCGGGATGCTCGGCTGGCTGGCGGGCTGGCCGGACGCCGAGCGCGAGCCGACGCACCTCGATCTCTCGTGGCAGGAGGCGGCGATGTCACTCTGCCGCCAGGACATCGTGAAGTGGCCGAACGACCGCTACCTCGACACGCGCGCGCTGCGCGAGGTCGCCGTGCTCGGCCTGGTCGAGTGCAAGGACGGCTGGGCCGAGGTGCTGCCCGCGCAGCAGCACATGTGGGAGCGGCTCGTCGAGGCTGCCGGCAACCCGCCCTGGGCGACCGAACTCGGCGAGACCGCCGACCACCGGATCGCGCATACCGAGGAGCTGAACCAGCTCTTCGAGCCCTGGCTGCGCGAGCGCACCCGCCACGAGATCTTCGACGCGCTTCGCGACTTCGACGTGCCCGGCGGCCCGGTGCGGCTGATGGGCGATCTCCTGACCTGCGAGCAGATGCGCCTGCGCGAGTTCCTCCAGACGGTAGCCCTCGCGGACGGCACGACCGCCGAGATCCCCGCCCAGCCCTACATCGTGCGCGAGGCGCGCGGCCCCGCCTGGCGGCCCGGCCCCGCAAACGGCGCCGAGGCGGCCGCGACGCCCTCGGCGGGCCAGCACAACGAGGAGGCGCTGCGCGACCTGCCCGACGCGCCCGCGATGAGCACCGCGCCCTCGATTCGCGCGACCGCCGATTCGCAGCGCCCGCTCGACTGGCTGCGCGGCACGCGCGTGCTGGACCTGACGTGGTACCAGGCGGGGCCCTACGCCAACATGATCCTCTGCGCCTTCGGGGCGGAGATCCTGAAGATCGAGAGCCACCGCCGGATCGACCCGTTCCGCCACTCGCGACGTCACCAGTCCGTCTCGCTCGCCGATCGCAAGACGGACGACTGGATCGACAAGGGCTACCGCTTCAACGAAGACAACATGGGCAAGCGCAGCGTCGCGATGGACATCTCGCAGGAGCGCGGGCGCGACTTCCTGCGCGGGCTCGTCGCCGACGCCGACGTGCTGATCGAGGGCTTCCGCCCCGGCACGATCGACCGCCTCGGCCTCGGCTTCGACCGGCTGATCGAGGTCAACCCGCGGCTGGTCATGGTCTCGCTCTCGGCCAACGGCGGGACGCCGCCGGACGGGCACATGAGCGGCTACGCCGCCGTCTTCGGCGCGACCTCCGGGCTGTCCGGCCTCAGCGGCTACGACCGCAGCGTCCCCGCTGAGTACCGCGGCCCGCTCGACCAGCGCGTCGGCACCGCCGTCGCGATGGCTACGTTGGCCGGGCTGCACGCCCGCGATCGCAGCGACAGCGCCATCCACGTCGACGTCGCGGCCCAGGAGGCGGGCGCCGCGTTGGTCGGCGACCAGCTGCTCGAATGGCAGCTGCGCGGCTGCGTCGCCGAGCCGCTCGGCAACCGCCACGAGCAGCTCGCCCCGCACAACGTCTACCAGTGCCTGCCGATCGAGGGCGAGCAGGCCTACCTCGTGATCGCGGTCGAGACGGACGAGCAGTGGATGCGGCTCGCCGAGCACCTCGGAGACTGGCGGCTCGACCCCCGCTGGGACGCCCGCGCGCGCAAGGCGCAGGAGCACACCATCGACGAGGCGATCGCCGACTGGACGCGCGAGCGCGAGCGCGACGAGCTGGTCGGGGAGCTGCAGGGCCTCGGTGTGCCCTCGGCGCCGAGCGCGACCGCGCGCGACCTCTACGAGGACCAGCACGTCCGCGCGCGCGGCCTCTGGAGCAGCGTCGAGCACCCGCGCATGGGCCACCTCGAGGTGATCGCCCTGCCCTGGCTCGTCAATGGATCGCGCATCGCCACGGAGGCCGCCCCGACGCTCGGCCAGCACAACGAGTACGTCTACGGCGACCTGCTCGGCGTGAGCGCCGAGGAGTTGTCCCAGCTCGTCGCCGAGGGCATCGCCCACTGAGCCGCTGACCACCGGGCCCCGGAGTCCGTCGCGCTTGATGTAAGCTCCCATGACGCCTTTGTGTCCGGTGGGAGTCGTGCTTCAGAACCTCGCCAGCCGTTCGTTGCTTGCCGCACTGGCCCTCGCGCTCGCGATCGGCGCGGGGCTTGCCTCGGGCAGCGAGACCGCGGCCGCCGAATCGGCGGACGAGTCCACGGCGGACGACTCCGCGACGATCACCACGACACTGCACCCCGGCTGGAACCTGATCGGCTGGGTCGGGCCGGAGACACCCGTCGCGGACCTCTTCGGGGAGATCCCGGCGCTCCAGCGGGTGTCGGCTCGAGACGCCCGGGCCGGCGCCTACTTGCGGGCCCGTCGCAGTGGCGGCTCGGCGACCGGCGCCTTGAGGCTGCTGACGCCCGGCATGGGCCTCTGGTTCCTGGTGGGCGGCAACGAGACCATCGAGTGGACGCGCCCGGGAGCGGCGGAGAGCGCGCTGCTCCAACTCTACCGAGGCTTCAACCTCGTGGCCTGGCTCGGCGGCCCGGACAGCCTTGAGGATGGGCTCGCACGTCTTGGCGACGACCTGGTGCGCGCAAGCCGCTGGAATCCGCAAGCCCAGCGCTACGAGACCCACGATCCTGGCCGGGCGAGCAGCGCCAGCGTGTTGGACGCCGTCGCACCGGGCGATGGGCTGCGGATCGAGGTCAACGAGACGGCCCGCTGGTGGCAGCAAGGTGCGGCCGCGCCCCCGGTCGTGTTCGCGGACGACCTGGACTCGGAGACGGCGTTCGCGATCGCCACTGCCTACCAGCGGGCCCGCGGCCTGTTCACGGCGCGCTTCGGCATCCCTGAGACCGCGGAGATCACCGCCCACGTCTACGCTGACGAGGAATCCCTGGGTGTGGCGTACCACGAACGTCACGGTCGCAATCTCGCTCCTGGGCGATGTGTCTACAGGGTTGGGAGCGAGCTGCATCACTCCGCATCCTGCTATGGGGAGCCCGAGTCGCGGATCGGACAGAGATACTTCGGCGCCGCGACCCAGCACATCGCACCCCGGACGCAAGTGCCGGCGGCGGAGGCAGGCTATTCCCCCTATGGACCGATCTGGCTGCTCCTCGGCACGGATGCCTACATGGACGCAGCGTACCGCGAGACGTTCGGTGACGAGTCGCAGCCGGTGGGGCAAGCGGGTACCGCTGCGCTGGCGTTCGTCGCCGCGACGTGGCTTGCCGGACACGCCGGCGATGGGGCGTTCTTTGAGTACTACCGGCTCCTCCCGTCCAGCACCAGTTGGCAGGACGCATTCGAGCGCGCCTTCGGGATTTCAGTCACCAACTTCCGTCTGTCCTTCGGAGCCGACCACCCCGACACGGCCCGTCACCTCCCGCAACTCGCCGATGCCCCCGATGAGCCGGTCTTCGTGTTCGTCGGGGACATCGCCGCGGACCTGCAGGATGAGTTACGCGTCTCGCTGAACGCGACGCGCGATCTCTTCGAAACGCAGTTCGACGGCAGGGCGTCCGCCTTCACGGTCTACATCGGTTCGGACCTCAGAGCGATCAGGCCTGTCTACCTCGCGGTTCGCGGATACGAGGATCCGGCACTCTGCGGAGACTATGCCCACGGAGCCATCTTCCAGATCATCAGTTGCAAGAACCCCGAGCTCGTCCTCGCCCACGAGTACGTCCACGTCCTGCAGAACGAACTCGCGGAGGGGGCCTCCGGGGACCCGGCCTGGCTGGCCGAGGGGGTCGCCGTCTATGGCGAGGCCCTGCACCGCGCGCTCATAGGGCAACGGCTGCCGACAGGCGAAGGATTTGAGCTCAGGCGCCGCTGGGAGCTGGCGCGCGTCATGCTCGAGGGCGATGTTCCCACGCTCTCCAACCTCGAAACCGTCGATGACCCCAACGAGCGCTCCCACTATCACCTCGGCTTCATCGCCGCTGATTGGCTCGCCGGACATGCCGGAGTGGAGGCGCTCGCTGTTTTCTACCAGCGGCTGCCCTCATCGGAGAACTGGGAAGAGGCGTTCGAGGGCGCGTTCGACCTCACAGTCGACGATTTCTATACGACGTTCGAGGACTACTGGCCTGAGATCGAGCCGCTGCTGCCGCATCTCGCAGACGATCGCGAAGGCCCAGTCGTCGTGTTCCTCGGCGACATCGACTCAAGCGGCCAGGCTGCCCACGAGTCCGCGGTCGGGAAGGTGGAGGCGCTGTTCTCCGAGCGGTTCGGAGTCGAAAGCGTGGAGTCCACCGTCTTCGTCGGCGCGGACGTCGAGTCGCTGGAGCCGATTCACTGGATGCTGTTCGAGGACGCGCCGCACACGAACTTCTGCAGCGGTCGGCACGGGCCCGCGTTCGTCTATGCGGCGTCCTGCGACGACCCGCTGGCGCGACACCTCAGCGGCTTCTACTTCATCCTCGCGCGCGACAAGCTGGCCCCATGGAGCGAGCTCCCCGGAGCCGACGATGGCTACAGCCGCCGGGGCCCACAGTGGCTGGACCGCGGGACTTACTTGTACGCCGAACTGCTCTCCGGGGACGCAGCTGGGATCGCAGACTACGGAGATGAGCGCGCCACTCGGATTAAATCGGCGCAGGCGAACCCTGCCGACCCGCGCAGCCTCGAGACAGCCGAGGGCTGGAACGCGGCCAACGAGGCGGACCAGAGCGGCTGGGCGCTTAGCTTCCTCGCAGTGGAACGCCTCGCCGAACTCGCCGGCGACGAAGCGGTTTTCGAGTACTTCCGCCTCCTCCCCTCCAGTACGAGTTGGCGGGAGGCGTTCGAGGGCGCGTTCGGCCTCACCGTCGACGACTTCTACGAGGACTTCGAGGTCCACCAGGCGGATATCGCGCCGGTACTGCCCCAGGTCCGCGGCGTCGTGCTCGGCCCCGACGGTGAGCCGGTCGAGGGCGCCGGGCTGTGGCTTCGGTGGCACTCGGCGACGGGGGCCTACATCGAGTTCGCACGCACGGAGGCGGACGGCACATTCAGATTCGCTGCGAGAGACGGATCCTACCGCCTGACGCTTATGGAGTACTTTGACGGGGACTGGGTCACCTATGGCCAGTACGGCGGGCCCACGGGCTTCTCCACCGGCAGCATCACCGTGATCGAGGTTGACGAAGCCGACGTCACTGACATCGTGATCCGGCTGCCATCGCCCCTTTCCGAACTGCGGCCGATTCCCTGACCAGCCCTGCTACTCCAGCACAGAGGCGACGAAGGCGCTGATCGCGGCGAAGTACTCGTGGCGGCCGATCCAGAGGATGTCGTTGTGGCCGGCGCCCTCGATCGGGACGAACTCGCGCTGCTCGTTTTCGAGCAGGTCGTACAGCTCCGCCGCCAGCTCGATCGGGGCGAGGTCGTCGGCCGCGCCGTGGATCTGCAGCGAGGGGATGCGGATCGAGCGGACCTTCGCCTCGTGCGCCTCGATCAGCTCGGCGGCGCCCGGCTCATCCTCGAGGCCGAAGCGCGCGACCGAGCGGCGCGCGCTGGCCGCGCCGCTCTCGATGATCAGCCCGCGCACCCGGTCGCCCGCGCGCGCGGCCACCTCGAGGGCGGGTTGCGTGCCCATGCTGCGGCCCATTACGAACAGCGGCCCGCCGCCGCGTTCCTCCTGCAGCGCCGCCGCGTACTCCAGCGCGGGCATCGCGTCGCCGACGAGCGCGGCCGCCGAGGGCCGGCCGCCGCTCTTGCCGTAGCCGCGGAACTCGGTGACGAACAGGTCAAGGCCGATCTCGCGGTAGAGGCGGTCGATGCCGTCGTGGTCGCTCACCACCTCGCCGTTGCCGTGGAAGTAGAGCACCAGCGGCCGCGGCGGGGCGTCGTCCGTCCCGGTGTAGAGGCGGGCGGAGATGCTGATGCCCGGCTCGACCTCGATCTCGTGGTCACTCGCGCCGGGCGGCGGCGGCCCGGGGTCCGGGCGCGGGAAGAACATCCACTGCGAGGCGCCCGCGCGGTCGAGCAGCGCATAGTCGGGGAACGGAATGCCACCGTCGTCGCTGGTCTCGCTCACCGGCTCACTCCTCACCGTCCTCGAGGGCCTGCACGTGCTGGAAGCCGAAGCGGCCCTTGATGCAGAGGTGGCCGCCGGTCACGGAGTGGTCGGAGGGCGAGGTGACCTTCACGATCTCGTTGTCCTGGACGTGCAACTCGAGGTTACAGCCGACGCCGCAGTAGGGGCAGACGGTCGTCGTGATGGTCTGGCGCTCCTCGTCCCACTCGCCGGCGGCGCGCAGCTCGTGCTCGCTCTTGAACATCAGCGCCCCGGTGGGGCAGACGGCGATGCAGTTGCCGCAGAAGACGCAGGCCGAGTCCGGCAGCGGCGCGTCGTACTCGGTCGCGATCGTGGCGTCGAAGCCGCGCCCGGCGACGGCGATCGCGAAGGTGTGCTGGGCGTCGACGCCGCAGGCCTCGACGCAGCGGTAGCAGAGGATGCACTTCGAGAAGTCGCGCACGTAGAGGTCGTTGTCGAGCTTCGCGGGTTGCGCCTGCGTCGCCGCGTGCTCGCCGTCCGGCTGCGCGTGGTGGCCCGGCCGAGGGCGCTCCGCCGTGCCGTCGACCGCCGGGGCGGGAGGCCCGTAGCGCTCCGGCGCCACGCCGTACTCCTCCAGCCAGCGCCGCAGCTGCGGCTCCGCCGTCGAGAGATCGACGGCCGAGGCGAGCAGTTCGAGCACGAGCCGCCGGCTGTGCTCGACGCGCTCCGAGGTCGCTGTCACCACCATGCCGTCCTCGGCCTGCCGCGAGCAGGAGGCGACCAGCGGGCGGGAGCCGTCGAGCTCGACGACGCAGGCGCGGCAGGCGTTGGCGGGCGTGAGGCCGTCGAGGTAGCAGAGCGTCGGCGGGCCGACGCCGGCGGCGCGACAGGCCTCGAGCAGGCTCGCGCCCTCGGGCACCCAGACGGGCGTGCCGTCGACGGTCAGCTCGACCAGCGGCCGGGGCTCGCTCGTCACGGCGTACTCCCCTCGCGCTCGAGCAGCCCGAGGTCGATCGCCGACTGGACGGCGATGCCCGCCGTCTGTCCGAGCCCGCAGATCGAGGCGT
Source organism: Chloroflexota bacterium (assembly GCA_009839925.1). Classification (GTDB taxonomy): domain Bacteria; phylum Chloroflexota; class Dehalococcoidia; order UBA2979; family UBA2979; genus VXMT01. Next base: position 18,958 of record VXOS01000066.1, on the reverse strand, counting down.
CGGTCATCGCCCTCGCGACATCGCCGAGGATGGCGATCTCTTCGCCCGCGTTGCCGTTCGCGCCGGCGAGGCGGTGCAGCGCCTCCTCCTGGCGGACGGTGCCGATGCGGCAGGGTACGCACTGGCCGCAGGACTCGTCACGGAAGAAAGCCGCGATACGCCGCGTCGCGTCCGCGAGGTCCACGGACTCGCCGAAGACCGTGACCGCGCCCGAGCCGAGCGAGACGTCCGCGCCTCGCGCATCCTCGAAGGTGAGCGGCAGGTCGAGCTGCGCGACGGTCACGAAGGAGCCGGCCGCGCCGCCCAGCAGCACCGCCTGCGGCTCGCCGCCGCCGTCCACGCCGCCGGCAAGCGCGATCAGCTCGCGCAGCGTCGCGCCGAACGGGACCTCGTAGACGCCTGGCCGCGCGACGCTGCCCGCGAGGCAGAACAGCTTCGTGCCGGTCGAGCCCTCGGTGCCCGTCGCGGCGAAGGCCGCGCCGCCCTCGAGGACGATCGAGGGCACGTTGACGAACGTCTCGACGTTGTTGACGAGGGTCGGCTTGCCGAAGAGGCCGGCCTGCGTCGGGTAGGGCGGCTTGTTGCGCGGCTCGCCGCGGTAGCCCTCGATCGAGTTGAAGAGCGCGGTCTCCTCGCCGCAGATGTAGGCGCCCGCGCCGCGCCGGATCTCGACCGTGAAGCGCAGGCCGCTGCCCAGCACGTCCTCGCCGAGCATGCCGGCCGCCTCCGCCCGCGCGATCGCGCCCTCGAGGCGCGCGGTCGCCAGCGGGTACTCGCGGCGGATGTAGAGGTAGCCGTGCTCCGCGCCCGTGGTCACACCGGCGATCGTCATCGCCTCGATCAGCGCGAACGGGTCGTGCTCCATCAGCACGCGGTCCTTGAACGTGCCCGGCTCGGACTCGTCGGCGTTGCAGACGATGTAGCGAGGGCGCGCCTCGGCGCTCGCCACGTCGGCCCACTTGCGGCCCGCCGGGAACGCCGCCCCGCCGCGCCCGAGCAGCCGCGAGGCATTCAGTTCGTCGATCACCCACCGCGGCCCGCGCTCGAGCGCCACGCGCAGCGCCTCATAGCCGCCGTGCGCGCGGTAGTCCTCAAGGCTCGCCGGGTCCACGAGGCCGACGCGGCTCAGCAGGCGCAGCCCGTCCGCGCGTGGCTCGGCGGTCTGCGGGGCCGAGGCGGCCGCCTCCGAGGCCTCGCCGCCCGCCTCGTCGCGCAGTCCGGCCAGCACGGCGGGCGCCTCGGCGGCCGCGAGCACGCGATCCTCGCCAGCGGCGATCTGCAGCAGCGCCGTCGGCGCACGCTCACAGACGCCGAGGCAGGGGCTCGGCTCCCAGGTCGCGCCCTCGTCGCCCTCGAGGGCGCGCGCGACCTCGGCGGTCAGTGCGTCCGCGCCGGCGTTGCGGCAGACGATGTCGTCGCAGAGATGCGCGACGCGCGGCGGGCGCTCGCGCGTGGAGAGCAGCGCGTAGGACTCGGCCACGCCGTAGGCCTCGGCCGGTGGGACGCGCAGGCGCTCGCAGACGTAGCCGAGCGCGCCCGCGCTGATCCAGCCGATCGCATCCTGCACGGCGTGCAGAGCGGGCAGCAGCAGCTGCCGCTCCTCACGGGCCTGTTGCGGGCGGCCGGTCTCGCTGCGACCGGGCCCGCCCTCGGCGTCCGGGGCGGGCGGCGGACCGAGCAGCGCGTCGACGGCGGCGCGCTCCTCCGCCGAGGCGGGAGTGGGGAGACGGTGGACTTCCACGCTCGTCAGCCGATCTTCTCGATGCGAATCGCCGAGGCCTTGAACTCCGACGTGCCGGACTTCGGATCCCACGCCTCGATCGTCAGGCGGTTGGTGTCGACATCGTCCGGGAAGTGCAGCGTCATGAAGGCGAGCCCGGGGCGAAGCTCTTCGGCGTAGCGCACCGGCGCCTCCAGCTCGCCGCGCCGCGAGCAGACGCGCACGCGCTCGCCGTCCGCCACGCCGAGTCGCGCGCCGTCCTCGGGCGAGATGTCGAGCGTCTCCGGCTGGCGCAGCGGCGATCCGTAGTCGGCGCTCTGCACGCCCGTGTTGTAGGAGTCGAGCCGGCGACCCGTAGTCAGGCGGATCGGATAGTCCTCGGTCAGCTCATCGACCGGAGGGACGTGCTCGACGGGGTGGAAGGGGACGCGCGGGCCCTCAAGGGGTTCGCGCCAGAGCCGCCCGTGGAGGAACAGCGATCCGGGGTCCTGCTCGTCGGCGCAGGGCCACTGGATGCCGCCCAGCTCATCGAGGCGCGCGTAGCTCATCCCGCCGTGCAGCGGCGAGAGGCCGCGCAGCTCGTCCCAGACTTGCTCGGCGTCCGGGGCGCCCCAGTCCGCTCCGAGGCGTTCGGCGAGCGCGAAGACGGCGGCGAGGTCGTCGCGCGCCTCGCCGGGTGGGTCGAGCGCCTTGCGCACGCGCTGCACGCGGCGCTCGCTGTTCGTGACGGTGCCCTCGGTCTCCGCCCAGGCGGCGGCGGCCGGGAGCACCACGTCGGCCATTTTGGCGGTCTTCGTCAGCACGATGTCCTGCACGACCAGGTGATCGAGACCCTCCAGCAGCCGCCGCGCGCGCTGCACGTCGGCCTCGGACTGCGCGGGGTTCTCGCCGATCACGTAGAGCGAGCGCAGCTCGCCGCGCTCCATCGCCTCGAACATCTGCGTGAGGTGCCAGCCGTCGCGCGGCGGCACCGCGGCGCCCCACGCCTCCTCAAAGCGGGCGCGCGCCTCGTCGTCCTCGACGTCCTGGAAGCCGGGCAGGCGGGTCGGCACCGCGCCCATGTCGCCGCCGCCCTGGACGTTGTTCTGGCCTCGGAGCGGATTGACGCCGGAGCCCTCGCGGCCGACGTGGCCGGTGAGCAGCGCGAGGTTGATCAGCGCCAGCACGTGGTCCGTCGCGTTGTGGTGCTCGGTGATGCCGAGCGTCCAGCAGAGCTGCGCCGTTCCGGCGCTGCCGTAGGCGTGCGCCAGCTCGCGGATCGCCTCGGCGGGCACACCCGAGATCGCCTCGGCCCGCTCCAGCGTGTACGGCTCGACGGACTCGCGGTACGCCTCGAAGTGCTCGGTCGCCCGCTCGATGAACTCGCGGTGCGCGAGGCCGGCGTGGATGATCTCGCGCCCGACGGCGTTCGCGAGCGCGATGTCCGAGCCGACGTCGAGGCCGAGCCAGAGGTCCGCCCACTCCGAGGTAGTCGTCCGGCGCGGGTCGACGACGATCAGCCGCGCGCCGTTGCGGATGCCCGCGAGGACGTGGTGGAAGTAGATCGGGTGCGTCTCCCGGGCGTTCGATCCCCAGAGCACGATCAGCTCGGTGTCCTCGGCCTCCTCGTAGGAGCTGGTTCCGCCTCCCAGGCCAAACACCATCGCCAGACCGGCGACGCTGGGCGCGTGTCAGGTGCGATTGCAGCTGTCGATGTTGTTGCTGCCGATTACGGCGCGGGCGAGCTTCTGGGCGGCGTAGTTCAGCTCGTTCGTGCCCTTCGAGCAGCTGAACAGGCCAAACGACGTGGGGCCGTACGCCTCAGTCGTGCGGCGGATGCCCTCGGCGGCGCGGTCGAGCGCTTCGTCCCAGGAGGCACGGCGCAGCTCGCCGCCCTCGCGGACGAGTGGATGCGTCAGGCGGGTGTAACGGCGGCCCATCGCAACCCTCCGGTCGCTCGGACCGCTCAGGATACGACTCCGGGGGAGGCCATGCCGCCCCTCAGCGGTATCATGCGCACGGCGCCCGCGGGCGCGAGCGCGGGCGAAAGGTGCGCCGAGTCGATGACGAACCCCGGCGCACCGCGCACGGAAGCAGGCGTCTCGCCGGACCCGCGAGCGCGGGGGGCGGGCCCCACACCCTCGCTCTGGACACGCGACTTCACCCTCAACGCCCTCGGCACGGTCGGCTTCTTCGGGAGCTTCTTCTACCTGCTTTCCGTGCTGCCCGAGTACATCGACTCGATCGGTGGGGAGAAGTGGCAGATCGGCGTGATCGTCGGCGGCTTCGGGTTCGTGCCGCTGGTGCTGCGGCCCTTCGTGGGCCGCTGGAGCGATCGGGGGCACCGCAAGCGCCTGCAGCGCATCGGCATCCTGACCATGGCCGTCGCGACGGTGCTGATGGTTCTGTCGGAGGACGTGATCTCGCTCTTCGTGCTGCGGCTCGCGCAGGGCGTCGGCATGGCGCTGTTCCCCACCGCCGCGGCGTCGCTGGCCGCCGAGCTCGCTCCGCCCGCCCGGCGCGGCGAGGGCCTGGGTTACTTCGGGATGGCGACGAGCTCCGCGCAGATGATCACGCCTGCGCTGGGCGTAGCGATCGCCGGGCTGTGGGGCTTCGATGCGGTCTTCGTCATCGCGAGCGGCACCTCGCTGGTGACGCTGCTGGTGGTCCAACCGATCGACGAGCCCGCCAGCGAGGCGCAGGGCGGCGAGGGCTCCGCGCTCATTGCGAGGCGCGCGATCTTCCCGATGCTGATCTTCCTCTCGGTCACCTTCTCGATCGTCGCCGCCTCGGCCTTCCTGCCGCTGCACGGCGACGACCGAGGGCTCGGCAACGTCGGGCTGTTCTTCCTCGTCTCCGGCGCGGGCGCGATCGTGGTCCGGCCCGTTGCCGGGCGAGTCTCGGACCGGCTGGGGCGCGTGCCGGTGGCCGTGCCCGGGCTGCTTCTCACGTGCTCCGGGATGTGGCTCGTCGCCGTCGCGCAGTCACCGCCGATACTCTGGTTCGGCGCGGCGCTGGTCGGGCTCGGCCTCGGCGCATCGCACACCAGCCTGCTCTCGCTCGCCGTCGACCGCGTGCCGGTTTCTGAGAAGGGGCGCGCGACGGCTGTGCTCCAGCTCGCCTGGGACCTCGGCGGGTTGAGCGGCGCGATCACGCTCGGCGTCGTCGCGACGCTGCTTGGCGTCGTCTCCGTGTTCTGGGCGGCGGGCCTGATCGTGCTGGCCGCGACCGTCGCGCTGCTCGCCGCCTCGATTCGCGGCAGGCTGGCGCTGACCGCGGCGGACTGAGCGGCCGCCCCCGGCTCGCGAGGGCGGCCCGCCGCGCTCGCTCCCGCGCCTACTCCATCGGCTCGAGGCCGTAGACCTCCATCGCGGTCCCACGGAACATGCGGTCCTTCTCCGACTCGGAGAAGTCCGCCACCAGCTTCTTGAAGGCGTTCCAGACGACGTGGTACGAGACCGAGGGCTTGTCCGCCGGGAAGTTGCTCTCGAACATCGCGCGCGCCGGCCCGAACGCCTCGATCGCGTGCAGGTAGTAGCGGCTCTGCAGCGCGACCAGCTCGTCCGAGGTGCCCGGCCGCTCGCGCGCCTCCCAGCCGAAGCCGTTCCACGGCATCAGCATCCCGCCGAGCTTGATGTAGGTGTTCGGAAGCGCGGCGAGTTCCGAGATGCCCTGCTTCCAGACCTCGAAGATCTCATCCGCCTGGCTGGCGTAGGGGCCGGTGTTGAGCGGCGTCCCGAGGTGGTCGAGCACGATCTTCGTGTCCGGGAAGTCGCTCGCCAGCTCCGTGAGGTACGGGGTCTGCGGGTGGTAGTGCCAGCCGTCGAACATCAGCCCCAGCGAGGCCAGCTCCGCGAAGCCCTCGCGGAAGCGCGAGTCGCGGTAGGCCTCGGCGCTCTCGAGGTGCGGCATGCTCGGAACGGTGTCGCTCTCGTCCCAGGCGACGATCTGGCGGATCCCCTTGAACAGCGGGGAGACCTCCAGCTGCGTCTCCAGGCAGCGGCGCACGCCCGAGCCGAGGAACAGGTCGGCGGTGCCGACGATGGCGCGCACCCGCGCCTTGCCGGCCTCGGCCTGCTCCGCCTCGGCGGCGAGCCCGGCCACCCACTCGGTCTGCCCGACGGGCTTGAGGTCCTCCGGGCCGTCCTCGCGGAACATCGCTCCGCACTCGACGAAGACGGTCTGCTCCACGTTGTGAGTGTCCGTGTCCGCCCAGTAGTGCGAGAGCAGGTAGTCCTCGAACCCGTGCTCGCTGTTGTAGAAGAAGTGGTGATGCGGATCGACGATCGGCCGCTCCGGCTCGACGATCTCTTCTTGCACCAGCGCGAGCCAGTCCTCGCGGATCTCCATTGCTTCGTCCCCTTTCATGAAGTCTCGACAGGCCGCCCCCGGGCGGCGCGCCGCATGGTAGCCGATCGGCGCTCTCGCGCCAGTGCCCGCGACGCCAGCGAGGGCGGCGGGTCGCTCAGGCCGTGCGGTCTGTGCCATGCTCGCGGCGTCCCGCCGGACGCGATGGCATGGGAGGGCGATCGGATGTCTGAAGCTCCCGGCCCGCTGACGGGCCTGCGCGTCGTCGAGGTCGCGGCCGGCACGGCCGTCGCCTACTGCGGGCAGCTGCTCGCCCAGGCCGGCGCCGACATCGTGCGCGTCGAACCTCCCGAGGGCGACGACGTGCGCCTGCAGGGCCCGTTCCCGGGCGACCGCTTCGGCCTCGACGACGGGGGCATGCACCGCGTGCTCAACGGCGGCAAGCGCAGCGTCAGCGCGGGGGGCGCGGCGGCCGTCGAGGCGCTGGTCGCGGACTGCGACCTGCTGCTTGGCTCGCACCAGGCGGAGTCGGCGCTGCCGCTCGACGACCCTGAGGAGTTCGAGCGGCGGTTCCCCGGCGTGACGTACACCTCGATCAGCCCGTTCGGCGCGACCGGGCCGTACGCCTCGTACCGGGCGGACAGCCAGATCATCGAGGCGCTGTCCGGCTTCTCCTACGTGACCGGCAACCCGGACCGCGAGCCGCTCGCGATGGGCGTCGACATCGCCGACTACTTCGCGGGGGTCAACGGCTACATCGCCGCGACGGCGGCGCTGCTCGACGGCGGACGAGGCTTCGTCGACGTCTCGTCCCTCGAAGCGCTCGCGCTGGCGGACGATCACACGCTGGCGGTCTACGCCGGCACGGGCGCGATCCGCCGCCGCTACTACTCGCGCGTGCTGATCGCCTATCCGATGGACGTGCTGCCCTGCAAGGACGGCGCGGTCGCCTTCATCATGCAGGCCAACTCCGCCCCGCCGCTCGCTGAGCTGATCGGCAGGCCCGAACTGGCCGAGGCGCCGATCCTCGCCCAGATGCGCGAGCGCGTGCTGAACTGGCGGGACTTCGACGCCCTGATCCTCCCCTGGCTCGCCGAACACAGCGCGAACGAGGTGGTGGAGCGCGCCCGCGAGCTGCGGCTGCCCTTCGGGTACGTGCTGCGGGCGCCCGAGCTGCTTGAGGACGAACACCTCAACGTGCGCGGCTTCTTCGACCCGCCGCCGGGCGGAGAGCGCACGCTCGGCCCACCCTTCCGCCTGACCGGGACGCCGATGCGCTCCGGCGCCCCGCCGGCACTCGGCGAGCATGACGCGCAGCCCTGGCCCGCACCCCGCGAGGCGAGCGAGGGAGTGCGGGGGCGTCGCGGCGCCCTCGACGGCCTGAAGGTGATCGACCTCTCCCGCGTCTGGGCGGGGCCGCACATCGGCCGCTCGCTCGCCGACCTCGGCGCAGACGTGGTGAAGGTCGAGCGCCCGCACCTGCCCGGCACGCTGCGCAGCGGCTTCATCGCCGGCAACGACGCGAACGGCGCGTACTGGAACCGCTCGACCTACTTCCTCGCGCGCAACGCGGGCAAGCGCGCGCTCACGCTCGACTACGCCACCGAGGAGGGGCAGGAGGTGATGCACCGCCTGCTCGCCGAGGCGGACGTGCTGATCGAGAACTTCACGCCGCCGGTGCTGCGCCGCTACTCGCTGGACTACGCCTCGCTGCAGGAGCGCCACCCGCATCTCGTGATGGTCTCGGTCTGCGGCTACGGGCAGACCGGGCCGAACAGCGACAACCCCGCGCTCGGCCAGACGATCGAGCCGGCCGCCGGCATCTCGGCGGTCACGGGCTACGAGGGCGAGCCGCCGATCCTCGCGGGCAACACGCTCGGCGACGCCTTCTCCGGGATGCACGCCGTGGCCGGCGTGCTGACGGCGCTGCTGGCGCGCGAGCAAAGCGGCCGCGGCCAGCACGTCGACGTCGCGATGCAGGAGGCGATGATCCAGCTCAGCGGGGCGCATGTGATGGACGCGCTGCTCAACGGGCGCGTGCACGCCCCCACCGGCAACCGCCGCCCCGGCATGGTGCGCGGCGCCTACCGCTGCGAGGGCGACGACGCCTTCGTCGCGATCAGCGCCCGCGGCGACGGCGAGTGGCAGGCGCTCTGCGAGGCGATCGGCCGCCCCGAACTCGCGCGCGACGAGCGCTTCCGAGACGACGCCGCCCGCGATGCCGCACACGACGCGATCGACGCAATCCTCGGCGAGTGGGCGAGCGGCCGGACCAACGTCGAGGCGATGAAGACGCTGCAGGCGGCGGGCGTGCCCGCCGGCGCGGCGCTGCGCCCCGACGAGGTCTTCACGAACGAGCAGCTGCTCGCGCGGCGCTTCTTCGAGCCGGTCGAGCTGCGGGACTTCGGTGAGATCCCGCTGCAGCGCTACATCCCCGCCCTCTTCGACGGCGCGCCCTACCCGCCTCCCGGCCGCGCCCCGATCGTCGACGAGCACACCGAGGCCGTGCTGACCGAGGCGGGCCTGTCAGCCGAGGAGCGCGAGCGGCTGTTCGACGCCGGCATCACCGCGCCGGACCTCAGCGTGCTGCAATCCGACGCCATGCGCGCGACGCGCACCATGGACCTCGAGGCGTACGTGGAGCAGGGCTCGGTGCTGCGGATCGACGAGGACTACCGCGAGCGGCTGGCCGCGGCGCTGCGCGCATCCTCCTGAGCCTCGCCCGCCGGGGCGCCGCCATTCGTTGAGCGGGGCGGCCCGTCCGACTGCGCGATCACGCCGCCTTCGAGCAGCGGCGCGAGATCGGCGTCAGCGAGGCCGAGCTCCTCGCCCAGCACCTCGACGGTGTGCTCGCCGAGCAGCGGGGCGGAGATGATCGGCACGTTGCTCTCCGACATGCGGGGCGGCCAGCCCATGAAGCGCAGCGTCCCCGCCTCCGGGTGCTCCGCCTCCTGCACGAAGCCGCGCGAGACGAGGTGCGGATCGTGATGCAGCTCGTAGGTGTCGAGGGTGGCGCCGGCCGGCACGTCCCCGTCGCCGAGAATCTGCATCGCCTCGTGCTTGGTGTGCTGGCTGGTCCACTTCGTGATCTCCTCGCGCAGCTCCTCGGCGTGCTCCAGCCGCGCCTGCTCGGTGGCGAAGCGCGTGTCGGTGAGCATGTCCGTGCGGTCGATCGCGGCGCAGAGCGTGTCCCACTGCCGCGTGGTGACGACCATCAGGTAGACATAGTCGTTGGGGCCGAAGGGCTTGCAGGGGTAGAGGTCCGTGCCGGGACCGCTGCTGTTGCCGCGGCGCGGGGCGGCCGAGGCGCCCCACTCCGACCCGTTCGCGATGACCGTGCGCATGTAGTAGGTCATCGCCTCCTGCATCGAGATCTCGATGAACTGCCCCTCGCCGGTGCGCTGACGCTGGACGAAGGCGGCCGTGATCGCGAGCGCCGTCTGCACGCCCGTCCCCGCGTCGCCGATGGTCAGGCCGGGGCGGGTCGGCGGGCCGCCCGGGAACCCGGTGACGGAGAAGGCGCCACCCATCGCCTGGGCGACCATGTCGTATGACTTGAAGTGCGCGTAGGGACCCTCGAGGCCGAAGCCCTTGATGCGTGCGTAAATCAGCGGGGGGTGCAGCTCGCGCAGCACGGGGTAGTCGATGTCCAGCTTCTCGATTACGCCGGGGCCGTAGTTCTCCACGAACACATCGAAGCGAGGCACCATGCGCAGGAACAGCTCGCGACCCTCTGGCTTGCTCAGATCCATTGCGACGCTGCGCTTGTTCGAGTTCCAGTTGAGGAAGTAGGGGCGCGGATCGATGCCGCGCGCGACTCCGCGGCCGGGATCCCCCATGCCCGGCCGCTCGATCTTGACCACGTCGGCTCCAAGCCAGGCGAGGGCCTGCGTGCAGGACGTGCCTGCCTCGTACTGGGTCATGTCCAGCACTCTCATGCCGTCGAGCGCAGGCATGGCTCCTCCCGTTCTCGCGCCGATATCACGCGTGTTGCAGCCTAGCGTACTCCAGGTCCGCTATTCCTCGTCGAACGCCTCCTGCGCGATGCGCACCGCCTGCGCGACGGTCGGCCAGCCGGCATAGAAGGCGACGTGCGTCAGCAGCTCGCCGATCTCCTCCTTGCTCAGCCCGTTGTCGAGGGCGCGCCGGAAGTGGCCGGGCAGCTGCCCCGTGCGGTAGAGCGCGGTCAGCACGGCGACCGTGATCAGGCTGCGATCGCGCTTCGAGAGCTGGGGCCGCTCCCAGATCTCCCCGAACACCAACTCGTCCGTGATCTTGCGCAGATGTGGCGCTACCTCACCCATCGCGTCGCGCGGCGCTGTCATCGCTGTCTCCCCTCGTCACTCCGGTTTCCGGCGAGGATACTCGCCGCGTCGTGGCGTGGGGGCGCAACCGGCCGCTGACGCCCGTTCAGGCCGACGGAGCGACGCCGCACTCCCGCGCCACCGCCTCGCGGTAGGCCGCCGCCAGGGCGCGTGTGACCGGGCCCGGCGCCTCGAAGTGGTGGCTGCGCTCGCCGTCGCGCAGCTCGGCGAGCGGCTGCACGCCGACGATGCTGTTGGTAAGCAACGCCTCGCGCGCCGCGAGCAGCTCCGCGAGCGGCAGCCGCCGTTCCGCGGCCTCGATGCGGAGGCCGCGCGCGCACTCCAGCACGGCCTCGCGCGTCACGCCGGGCAGCGCTCCAGCCTCGAGCGGCGGCGTGACGAGCAGGCTGTCGCCGTCCTCCCCGCCGAGCACGGCGAAGACGTTGGCGGTCGAGGCCTCGACGACGTCGCCGTCGAGGTCGAGCAGCAGTGCCTGGTCCAGCCCGGCGCGGCGCGCCTCCTCGAGGGCGAGCAGCGGGCCGAGGTAGTTCACCGTCTTCGCAAACGGCAGCGGGCGGTCCACCGTCACGCGCGTGCCCCGCGCCACGAGGGCGCGAGCCGGGGCGACGCTCTCCGGGACGGGCTGCGCCGTCACGAGCACGAGCGGCGCGCCCGCGGGCCCGAGGCCGGGCCGCGCGCCACCCGTGCCGGCGCTCACGGTGAGGGGCACGCGCGGCCCGGGCCGCGCGTGCGCCCGCACCCTCACGGGCGGGCCCCCCGCCCCCCCGTCGCGCGGCGGCGGCTCCACGCCCATCGCCCGCAGTCCGGCCTCGAGGCGATCGAGGTGGCGGCCGAGCCGGAAGGCGGCGCCTCCGAAGGCGCGCAGCGTCTCGAAGCAGGCGGCGCCGTAGAGGAAGCCGCGATCGTCGATCGGCACGCTCGCTTCGGAGGGCGGCAGCAGGGCGCCGTTGAGCCAGACGTAGCCGGACACGCTTAGCCGACGCCCGCGACGGCTGCCGGAGTACGCCGCTGCGGCGTCAGCTCCTCGGGCGGGAGTTCGTCGGGCAGCAGCACCCCGAGCGCCCGCGCCATGCCGCGCGCCTTGTCCAGCGTCTCCTGGTACTCGGCCTCGACGACGGAGTCATGCACGATCGCGCCGCCGACGTGCGCGTAGGCGCGGCCGCCGGCGACGGTGATCGTGCGGATCGCGACGTTCAGATCGCTGCGGCCGTGCGCCGAGAAGTAGCCGATCGCGCCCGTGTAGACGCCTCGAACGGTCGGCTCCAGCTCGTCGATGATCTCGAGCGCGCGGATCTTCGGCGCGCCGCTGATCGAGCCGCCCGGCAACATCGCCCGCAGCGTCGCAGCGAGACTCACGCCGCGCCGCCTGCGCGCCGTCACCGACGAGGTCAGGTGATGCACGTGCGAGTAGGACTCCAGCCGCGCGAGCTGCGGCACGGCGACGCTGCCGACCTCCGCGATCCGTCCGAGGTCGTTGCGCTCGAGGTCGACGATCATCACGTGCTCGGCGGCGTCCTTGGCGCTCGCGCGCAGCTCGGCTGCCAGGCGGGCGTCCTCGGCGGCGTCGCGGCTGCGCGGGCGCGTGCCCTTGATCGGCCGCGTCTCCAGCCGCTCTCCGTCGACCAGCAGCAGCCGCTCCGGCGACGACGAGAGCACCTCCACTCCCCCTTCCGCCCCGGCGGCCGCATCGAGGTAGGCGGCGAAGGGGGCGGGGCTGGCGCGCCGCAGCCGCCGGTAGGCTTCGAAGCCGGGGACCGGCAGCGCCGCGCAGAAGCGCTGCGAGAGGTTGACCTGGTAGATGTCGCCGGCCGCGATGTAGCGCCGCGCCGCCTCCGCGCGGTCGAGGTATTCGCCGCGCTCCATGTTCGGCTCGAAGCGAGCGAGTTGGCCGGCGGCGAGCGGCGTGTGCGCCTCCGCGCCCGCGACATCCGCCATCCATCCGGCGTCCTCGATACAGGCGAGGTCGGCCCGGAGCGCTGCGACGCCTTCCGGCGTGCCGCTGAGCCAGCCGCGCTGCGCGACGCCGTCCCAGAGGATCGCGGCGTCGTACCAGCCCAGCGCGAGGTCCGGGGCGCCCACGTCGTCGAAGGTGGTCGCCGGGAGGCGCTCGATGTGTCGCGCCAGCTCGAACCCGAGGTAGCCAATCGCGCCGCCGGCGAATGGCAGCGATGCCGACGCGGGCGAAGTCCCGGTGGCGGACCCCCACGCGCGCTGCTCGGCCTCGATCGCCCGGGCGGCGGCGGCGATGGGGTCGCCCTCGAACTCCTCGACGCCGTCCATCGAGGTACGGCGGAGGCGGCGTCCGCGCGCGCTCAGCGTCCAGCGCGGCCGCGCCGCGAGGATCGACCAGCGCCCGCGCTGCGGGTGCGGGAGCGCGGAGTCCAGCCAGGCGAGTCCCGGCAGGCGGCGCAGCGCCAGCGCGGCGCGCTCCGGCGCGTCCCCGCCCGGCGGCGGCGTCCACGCCTCGATCGTCCAGCCTCGCTGCCGCACGGGGTCGCCCTGCCCTATCCTCCGGGGATGCCGCGATTGTACGACCGTCCGGCGGCTGGCGAGAGGCGTGGCCGATGACCCGCGAGGTGTTGAGCGCGTGGGCCTCGCTCGGTGTGCTGGTGGTGGGCGCGATGATCCTCGTGGTCACGCTCCTGCCGCCGGGCAGCGGCATTCCGGGCTGTCCGCTCGGCATGCCCTGCGCGCTCTGGCACGGACTGCTCTTCGCGTTGCTGGGGGTGCCCGTTGCGCTGCGCTACGCGACGAGCCGCGCGGCCGCGCGCTCGCCGCTGCGGGTGCTGGCGATGGTGATCCTCGCGCTCTGGATCTTCGCCGCCCTCGATGAGCTGGCGCAGGGCTGGATCGACGGACGCGAGCCCTCGCTGGAGGACTGGCTCGCGGACATGGCCGGAGCGCTGATCGGCCTGGCGGTCGGGAGCGTGCTGCTGCGGTTCGCCCTCAGGCGTTCGCGCTAGGCCGAGGCCTGCAGGGGCGCCGATTCCCGCTCGTCCGTCTCAAGGCTCAGGTGGTAGGTCATGCTCTGCAGCGAGAGCAGCGGATCGATCCGCCGGATGCGCACGCCGCGCGGCACCTGCACCGTGATCGGCGCGTAGTTGAGGATCGAGCGCACGCCCGCACGCACGAGGGCGTCGATCACCTCCTGCGCGGCCTCCGCGGGCACCGCGACGATGCCGATATCCGCCGGCTCCGCGCCAAGCGAGGACTCCATTTCGCGCACGTCGCGCACGGTGATTCCGCCGACCTCGCCGCCGATCTCCTCCTCGCTGGCGTCGAAGACGCCGACGAGGTCGAAGCCGTCCGGCCCGAAGCCCTGGTACGAGGCGATCGCGCGCCCGAGGCGACCCACGCCGACGAGCACCATGCGCCAGCGGCGGTTCAGCCCCAGGATCAGCCGCAGCTCCTCGACGAGCCGCACGACCGAGTACCCGCTGCCCTGCTTCCCGAAGCGCCCGAAGTAGGCAAGATCCTTGCGGATCTGCGCGGGCGTCACGCCGAGGGCGTCTCCCAGCTCCTGCGAGGAGACCGTCGAACGCCCTTCCGCGTCCATGCGGGCAAGCCAGCGGTAGTAGATGGGGAGGCGGTCGATAACCACCTCGGGGATGTCGGCCGGCAACGGCAAGGCAGCTCTCCACCGGGTATTACGAACGTATCGGTTCCGAACCCGATCCGTATTGGGAAGGCTTGCACAAGCACGCACTAGCGTCCAGCGAAACGGGTGCGGGACGGTGCTGCTAGCATCTCCGCGTGACCAGCCCCGCCGTCCCTGCGAACGACCGCGATTCCCTCCGCCCGCCGGGCGCGGACCCTGCCTCGACCGCCTTCGTCGACCTTCCCGGCGGCGCGTTCCGCATGGGCTCGCTGCTGCGCCCCGACGAGCAGCCCGTCCGCGTGGTGCAGCTCGATCCGTTCGCCGTCGCCCTCGCCCCGGTCACGAACGCCGGATACGCCGCCTTCCTCGGAGCCACCGGGCACGAGGCGCCGCGCTTCTGGGACGACCCGCGCTTCAACGCGCCGGATTGCCCGGTGGTCGGCGTCTCCTGGTTCGACGCCGTCGCCTACTGCGAGTGGCTGGGCGGCATCCTCGCGCGTCACTGCCGCCTCCCCACCGAGGCGGAGCGCGAGTACGCCGCGCGCGGCGGGGTCGAGGGCGTGCGCTTCCCCTGGGGCGACGAGCAGTGGGAGGAGGGGCCGTTCGCCCTCGGCGCGGCGGGGATGGACCGCCCGCAGTCCGTCGGCTCCTCGCCGCCGAACGGCTTCGGCCTGTACCACATGGCGGAGAACGTGCACGAGTGGTGCAGCGACTGGTACGCCGCCGGCTACGACGCCGACGACCTCGCTAACCCGCGCGGCCCCGCCGAGGGCCAGCGCCGCGCCTCGCGAGGTGGATCGTGGCGGCACCGGGTCAAGGTCACGCGCATCGCCGCGCGCTCCTCGCTCGCTCCCGAGCGGCGCTACAACGACTACGGCTTCCGCGTCTACGCCGACATCGAGGACTGACCCGGGCGGCGCGCGCATCCCCTCCGGTCCCCTCTCCCCGAGGGAGAGGGAGCCGGATCGGGCTTGTGCGAGTTTCGCAAAGGTCTCCTACGGCGTGTCGGCGATCAGGGACTCTTCCTCGGTGGGGATGCTTCGTGCGATCACGTCGAGGTAGTCCAGCGCGACGCCCGCGCCACGCGCGACGCAGCGGTCCGGCTCGTCGGCGACGTGCACCGGCACGCCGACCTCGTGCATCAGCAGCGAGTCCAGGTGGCGCAGCCGCGCACCGCCGCCGGTCAGCACGACACCGTGATCGATCACGTCCGAGGCCAGCTCCGGCGGGGTGCGCTCCAGCACCGAGCGCACGGTCTGCACGATGCTGTCGAGATGCTCCTGGATGGCCTGCGTCACCTCTGAGGAGCGCACCGTGACGGTGCGCGGCAGGCCCGTGATCTGATCGCGGCCGCGCACCGCGGCGGTCTCGTCGTCCTCCAGCGGGATTGCCGAGCCGATGGCGATCTTCAGCTCCTCGGCGGAGCGCTCCCCGATCGTCAGGTTATGTCGTCTCCGCACGTAGAGCGCGACCGCCTCGTTCAGCCGGTCGCCCGCCACGCGGATCGACTCCGCTGCGACGATCCCGAACATCGAGATGACCGCGGCCTCCGCCCTGCCGCCGCCGATGTTGAGCAGCATGTGCCCGCGAGGCGAGCCGACGGGAATCTCAGCGCCGATCGCGGCAGCCAGCGGCTCCGGGATGAGGTGCGCCGGACGGCGGCTGCCCGCCGCCTCGGCGGCGTCGCGCACGGCGCGCTGCTCGACGCGCGTCACGCCGTACGGCGTGGAGACCATCACCTCCGGACGGACGATCCGGAAGCGGCCCATCACCTCGCCGATGAGGTAGCGCAGCAGCGCCTCGGTGATCAGGTAGTCGGCGATTGCGCCGTCGCGCATCGGGCGAATGACGCGGATCGTGCCGGGGTGGCGACCGATCATCTCGTATGCCTCGCTGCCGACGGCGGCGACGGCGTTCTCGCGCTCGGTCAGCGCGACGACGGCGGGCTCCTCGAGCACGATGCCGCGCCCTCGTTCGGAGACGAGCACGCGTGCCGTACCAAGATCGATGCCGAGTCGCTTTGTAAACATTCGCCCGGACGCCCGCGCCCCCGACTGCCGAGGCGCCGCCGCCTCCGACTTTCGACCTTAACGCCTGAACACCGTCGCGCCTAGCGCGGTCAGCCGCTCCTCGATGCGCGGGTAGCCGCGATCGAGGTGCACGAGGTCGCGCACGATCGTCTCGTCGCTGGCGCAGAGCCCGCCGATCACGACCGCCGCGGCGGCCCGCACGTCGAGCGCCCGAACCGCGCCGCCAACGAGCGGCGTCGGCCCCTCGATGATCACGGACTGACCCCCGGCCGTCATCCGCGCGCCCATCGCGCGCAGCTCGCCGAGGTAGAGCAGGCGGTTCTCGAAGACGCGCTCGTGGATGGTCGAGACGCCCTCGGCCTGGGTCAGGGCAGCGGCCATCGGCGCATGCAAGTCGGTCGGGAAGCCGGGGTATGGCACGGCCTGAAGCTGCACCGCCCGCAGCGGCGCGCCGTCCGGCGGATGGCAGGCGCGCACGTACTGCGGCGTGACCTCGACGCCCGCGCCCGCCTCGGCGAGCTTCGTGAGCAGCGAGTCGAGGTGGTCCGCGCGCGCGCCCTCGATCGCGACGTCCCCACCGGTCGCGACTCCGGCCAGCAGGTAGGTGCCGCTCTCGATGCGGTCGGGGATGATCGTGAAGTCGACGCCGTGCAGGCGCTCGACGCCGTCGACGGTGATTGTGTTCGAGCCGTGCCCGCTGATGCGCGCGCCCATCGCGACGAGCATCTCGGCGGCCATCGCCACCTCTGGCTCGGCCGCGGCGTTGACGATCACAGTCTCGCCCTCGGCGAGCGCGGCGGCGAAGAGCACGTTCACCGTGCCGAGCACGCTCGGGTAGTCGAGGAAGATGCGCGCCCCGCGCAGGCGCCCGCGCGCGACGAAGTTCTGGCCCTCGCGGCGCACGTCCGCGCCCAGTGCGCGGAAGCCGGCGAGGTGCACGTCCAGCGGGCGCACGCCGATCACGTCGCCGCCCGGCGATGGCGAGGCGGCCTCGCCGAAGCGGGCGAGCAGCGGCCCCATCACGAGGAAGGAGGCGCGCAGCGCGATCGCGAGATCCTGCGGCGCCACGGTCTCCGTCACGCCCGAGGCGTCGATCGAGACGTCCTCGCCGTCGACCTCGAAGCTGGCGCCGAGGGCGCGCAAGACGCGGCCCATACCCTCGATGTCCGCGATCTCGGGGACGTTGTGGAGCGTGACGGGATCGGAGGTGAGGAGCGGAGCCGCCAGCGCGTAGAGCGCGGCGTTCTTGGAGCCGGACGCGGGAAGGCGGCCGCTCAGCGCCTTCCCACCCTGAATCACCAGTTGCTCACCCATGGGGCCTCCGGCCCCGCCAACTTCAAGGATACGACGCATCGCGTCCGGCCCGCGAGGCGTAGCGGTCATCCTCCCGGCGATGCGGCTGTGGCCATAGCAACGCTCCGAAGCCGCGACTACGGGCCGACCCTCCGGCACCAAGGGTAGGCATCACCGGGGGTTTCTCCGCTGCGGCACACTCAGCCCGCTCAGCAGGGAACCACGGCAACGCGTACGTCGGCGGTCTCGGCGAGATGGCGCAGATCGCCCGGATCGCTGGTGAGAATGTGATCGCCGCTCTCCGCGACGAGGACCACGGTTGCGTCGATTGGGTCGGCGGCGCCCGCGCGCCCGAGCAGGGCGCCGGCATCGCGCGCTAGCCGATCATCGACGGCTCGGATGTCGACAGCGCGAAGCAGATGCGCCAGCCGCGCCTGGCGGCCAGCCGGATCGCGCCACACCTGAGCGACGACGATGGCGCTGGTGCGCAGCTCGATCCCCTCTGCCTCGGCGGCTTCCAGGCGCGCCATCATGGCGCGATCACCACGGTCGACGGCGATGAACGCGCCGGCGTCGAGTACGAGCGCGCTCACGGGGCGGGGGTCTGCTCGAGGAGTCCCAGCTCGGCGCGGGCACGGCGCATCTCCTCGGCGGTGAAGGGGCCGTGCTCCCGTTTCCAGGCGTCGAGGAACGCCCGCAGCGCCTCCGCGCGCAGCTTCGCCCCGGCCGCCTCGGCGAGCCAGGCGGAGAGGGCCATGTCGTCGCGCTGCGCGGCATGCCGGACTGCGGCGCCCAGCTCGGCGTCGAGCGAGATGCTGATCTTGTCCACTCCCATGGGCTCATCCTACCACGGTACGAACGCCCGGTTGACCCGAGCCGACCAATCGGCGAGCTCTGCCGCAGATGTTCGGACCGTCGATGAATGTGCCGGCTCGCTGGGCCGTCCAGAGGGATTAGCGCGGAGCGGGCGGGGCTCCCGCGCCGCGCCGGCGGCGGCGGATGCGGATGCGCGTTTCGGCGCGCGCGAGGGCGATCCGCGCGCGCGCGAGATCGACGATCTCGTCGGCGGCCACGTCGCCCTCGAGGCGGTGACGGGCGCGCTCGCGGGCGGCCTCGGCCCGCTCCTCGTCGATCTCGTCGACCCGCTCGGCCGCGTCGGCGAGCACGGTCACTTCGTCGTGCAGCACCTGGATGAAGCCACCGTGGACGACGATGTCCTCCTCGCCGTCGCTACCAATGGCGATCAGTTCGCCGATGTCGAGGCTGGCCATGAGGGCGGCGTGACTCGGCAGCACGGTGATCTGGCCCTCCGTGGTGGGCACGATCACGCGCTGCACGTCGTCCCGGTCGAGGACGGGCTGCTCCGCCGTGACGATTGAGAGCCTGAGCGGGGCCAAGCGCTAGTCCTCCTCGGCCATCTCGCGGGCGTTCTCGACCGCCTCGTCGATGGTGCCGACCATGTAGAACGCGTTCTCCGGCAGCTCGTCGTGCTTGCCCTCGAGGATCTCGGTGAAGCCGCGCACCGTCTCCGCGACGGGCACGTAGCGGCCGCCGCGGCCGGTGAACTGCTCGGCGACGAAGAAGGGCTGCGTGAGGAAGCGCTGGATGCGGCGCGCCCGCGCCACCGCCTGCTTGTCGTCCTCGGTCAGTTCCTCGATGCCGAGGATGGCGATGATGTCCTGCAGGTCCTTGTAGCGCTGCAGCG
>VXOS01000079.1 GCA_009839925.1 Chloroflexota bacterium | reverse complement strand
ACTGTGCGGGGGGTGCCGCCCCCCCGGTCGTCTTGGGTGCGGGGGGGGGGTGGGGGGCGCGCCCCCTCCCCCGCCGGCGCGGGCGGGGGGGGCCCCCCCCCGGCCTTCGTTGAGCGTCCACCGCACCCCGCGGGTAATAGCGCTCTGGGCCAGCACGAAGCAGACTTGTCGTCTGGTACCCTCGTCGTGGTCGACGAGGCCGGAGCAGATTCCGGGTTTCGCCGATATCAGATCGCGGCCTGCGGATTACGCAGCAGCGCGCGGCTGTTCATCCCAGATCGACGACCAGTTCGAAAGTTCGCAACACGGTCTCGCCGAGGGTACCATCACCAGACATAAGGCGACGGATAGGCGGCGCTTCGCGTGGTGCACTCGGCGGGCGTGCCGCCGTGGTGCGTCGCGAACGGCGTCGCCGGCGCTAGTGCGTGCCCTGGGCGGCCATGACGGTGGGCATGCCCTGCATGCCCCGGAGCAGGTTGATCTCCCCGCGGTGGCCGTTGAAGTGGCCCATCATGTGCAGCGAGATCGCCTCGCCGACGCTTTCGCTGCCATTGCGGGCCGGGATCTCGCGCTCGAGCTCCTCGTCCGTGGCGTTCGCCAGGAACCGTGACGTGCGCTCGAAGACGGCGTCCTGGTAGCTGCCGAGTGCGTCGAGGTCCGTGACGCGGACCTGCCGGGCGTCCTCGTCGGACATGCCGGTGCCGAAGCCCTCGAAGGCGAGGCCGGTGCGGCTGGCCCACTCCTCGTCCCACAACTGAGGCTCAGCCATGACGCGGCTCATGATCAGATCCTCGACGCGCGAGGTGTGCCAGAGGCACCAGGCGATCGAGTGGCTTCCGTCCTCGGGGACGAAGTGCAGCTGCTCGTCGCTGCCGTTCCGCGCGTCGATGAGGGCGGCGTGCGTGAATTCGAGGCTGCGCTGGATGAATGCGACGGTACTCATGGCTCCCCCTCTGCCCGGCGTTCTTCCCGAGCGCACGATAACCTGATCGGCGGGTGCTGTCGCAGCCGGCCTGCGACACGGGGATCTCGGTCGAGGCTTCACCAACCGAGCCCGTCCAGCGCGCGCCGATTACCCTCCGCCGAGTTCGTAGTACATTCGCCGAGGCCAGCGGCGGCCTCGGTAGCCCGGAGCCGGGAGGCAAGGAGACGCGCGTGAGCAACGATCGCCGAAGGCAGCGGCGGCGCCAGCGACAGCGCGCGCGCCGCAGCCAGCTGCGCAGCTACGACCCCGCCGGTCCGGTGGAGTTCCCCGGCATCTTCGGCTGGCTGCAGCGGCGCCAGCGAGTGCTCTTCGCCATCGGCATCATGGTGCTGGTCGTCAGCCTCGGCGGCGTCTTCATCACGACCCAGTTCGGCAACCAGTCGCCCGAGCCGACGCCTACGCCGACGCCGACCGAGGCGGCCGCGACGGCCGGGGGGACCTCCGAACCCACGGCGGAGCCCACGCCGGAACCGACCCCGACGCCGGACGCCGACGGGGTTCTCCGGACGTACAGCGAGCCCCCGGCGATGGAGATCGATCCGTCCAACCGCTACGAGGCGCTGATTCGCACCGAACGCGGCGACATCCTGGTGGAGCTGCTGCCGCAAGAGGCGCCCGGCTACGTCAACAACTTCGTCTTCCTCGCGCGCAACCGCTTCTTCGACGGGCTCACCTTCCACCGCGTGATCCCCGGCTTCGTCGCGCAGGGCGGCGATCCCACGGGTGGGGGCGCGGGCGGCCCCGGCTACAGCCTCGAGGAGGAGACGAACGAGTTGCCGTTCGAGGCCGGCGTGCTCTCGATGGCGAAGTCCACCGCGGTCAGCGGCTCGCAGTTCTTCATCACGCTCGATCCGACCCCGTTCCTGGAGCCGGACTTCACCGTCTTCGGCCGTGTGCTCGAGGGCCTCGACGTCGCGCGCTCGCTGACCGCGCGCGAGCCCGGCCCGGGCGCGCCGCCCGCGGACCGCATCATCAGCATCGAGATCATCGAGACGGCGGGCGGAGGTGAGTAGCGTGGCGCGCCCCTACGAGGAGCCGGCCCCGATGGGGCTGGCCGAGGACGACGCCTGTCACGCGCTCCTCGAGACGGCGCGGGGCGCGATCCGAATCCGGCTGCGTCCCGACCTCGCGCCGCAATCGGTCAACTCGTTCGTCTTCCTCGCGCGCGAGGGGTTCTATGACGGCACGACGTTTCACCGGGTGATCCCGGGCTTCATCGCGCAGGGCGGCGACCCGACGGGTCGAGGCCACGGCGGGCCCGGCTACCGCCTGCGCGACGAGCTCTCCGACGAGCCGTTCGCGGCGGGCGCGGTCGGTCTGGCCAACTCCGGGCCGGACAGCAACGGCTCGCAGTTCTTCATCGCGCTGCAGGACGCGCCACACCTCACCGGGCGCTTCACTTACCTCGGCAACGTCGAGGATGGCATTGAGGCCGCTCGCGCGCTCACCCCTCGCGACCCCGCCGCCGAGGGAGAGCAGGCCCCCGGCGACCAGCTGCACTCCGTCGAGATCGTGGAGTCGGCCGCCGGGGCGTCGGGCGCGGACGCATAGCAGCGGACGCGCCCTCCGAGGGCGCCTCACGCGGGGCGTGTGAGGGTGGGGTTGTCTGGCGACCCCGAGCGGATTCGAACCGCCGATCTCCACCGTGACAGGGTGGCGTGTTAGACCGCTACACTACGGGGCCGCTTACCCCTTGATGGTAGATGCGCGCGCCGAGGGGGGTCAATCGCGGGACGGCGTCGCGAGGGGCCAGGTGCAGCTTGGGAGACAGTCATTCCGTACTGCGAGCGCCACCGCGATGTCGAGACCGAGCTGCACTGCGGGCGCTGCGAGGTCACGATTTGCCCGCGCTGCATGATCCACGCCCCGGGCGGCATCCGCTGCCCCGACTGCGCGCAGCTGCGCCGCCCCCCGATGTATGAGCTGGAGACGGGGCACTACCTGCGGGCGGGCGCGGTCGCGCTGCTCGGCGCCGTGGCGATCGGCGTGGCATCGGCGTTGCTGCTGCCGCCGAGTCCCGTGGGCGGCCTGCTGCTCTTCGCGATCGCGCTGCTCGGCGGCGTCGCGGCGGCGACGTTGCTGGCCCGGGCGTTCGATCTGGTCACGAACCGCAAGCGAGGGCGCGCGCTGCAGCTGCTCGCATCGGCGGCAATCGTCGCGGCGGCGCTGCTGCGCCTGCTGGTCTCCGGCGATCTGGGCCTGATCACACAGGATGCCGGCGGCATCGTCTTCGCGGTGATCGGCGCGCTCGTCGCCTGGAACCGCCTCGCATAGCCCTCGAGGCGTCCGGCCGCGCCCCCTACCTGAAGCGATCGATCAGCACGAGCAGCACCAGCAGGCCGCCGCACACCGCGCTGATCATCGCGATCCGCATCAGCTCACCGGCGATGAACGGCGCGTCGCGCTCGATCAGCCTCCGAGGGCGCTCGCTGGCGGCAGCCCGTGCCGCGGGCGTGGCCCCCGGAGCCGGCGGCCCGGGTGGCGGGGGGCCGGGCAGCGGATTGCGCCGGGGTCGGTTGCGCTGCCTGCGTGAGCGTCGGGACATTGCGCCTCCCGGAACCTTTTCAGGAGTGTAGCGGCGGTCCGCCTCCGAGGGCTATCCGGGTGTCGGGTCGGGAACGCGGCAGCCCCGCTCGCGAGCCGCCTCGAGGAAGGCGTCGACTACGGCGTCGGGCAGCGGGATCTCGCCGGGCAGGCGCTCGCCCTCGCGATCGATGCCGTGGTAGTCGGAGCCGCCGAGCGCGAAGAGGCCCAGGCTCTCCCCCAGCGCGACCAGCTCCTCGACGCGCTCCGGCTCGTAGCCCTTGTAGTAGGCCTCGAGGCCGAACGCGCCGGCCGCGGCAAGCTCCGCGGCCACGCGCGGGTGGTCGTCGGTGAACGAGGGGTGTGCGAAGACGGCCAGGCCGCCCGCCTCGCCGATCATCTCGATCGCCTCGGCGGGAGCGAGCTTCGGACGTTCGGCGTACGCGGGACCGTTGCGGCCGATGAAGCGGTCGAACGCCTCATTGAAGCTCTCGATGTGCCCGGCCTCGAGCAGTGCCTGCGCGATGTGCGGGCGGCCGATGGAGGCCTCGCCCGCGAGCTCCTGCACGCGCGACCACTCGATTGGCGCGCCCAGCCCTGCGAGGGCGTCGATGATGCGCTGCGCACGGTCGATCCGGCCCGAGCGGAAGCGATCGAGCTGCTCGACCAGCTCGCGCCGGTGGCGGTCGATGAAGTAGCCGAGAATGTGCACTTCGGTACCGGGCACGTCGCAGGACAGCTCCACGCCGGGCACGAGCAAGAAGCCGGGATGACGCGCGGCCGC
>VXOS01000028.1 GCA_009839925.1 Chloroflexota bacterium | reverse complement strand
CGGCGCGCCGGCGCCGCGCGCGACGTCGGCGCCGGCGGGCCGCGGGCCCCGCCGCGGCCGCGCGGCGCGGGCGGCGGGGGCGCGCGCGGGGGCGGGCGCGCGGCCCGGCGGCGCGGGCGGCGGCGCGGCGAGGCAGTCGAACCAGGCCTCGACGAGACCCGCGCCGGCGAGCAGGGCGCGCGCCCGCTCCGCCTCGCGCAGCAGGCCGGCGAGGTCGGCGTCGGCGATCCCGGCGGGGGAGACGACGACGTCCGCGCCGGCCGCGGCGGCCGCGTCGAGCAGCTCGCGCGCGCCGGGGCGCTCGGGGAAGACGGCGTTGACGGTGAGCGGCGGCGGGATCTCCGCCAGCACCGCCGTCAGCGCCTCGTGGCTGCCGCAGTCGAGCCAGAGCGCGACGCCCGGCTCCGCCCCGCGGACCGCCGCGGCGGCCCAGGCGAGGTCGTTCGCGAGGCGCGCGGGCGGCTCGCCCGCGCCGAGGCCGCGATTGAGGTCGAGCGCGACGCGCTCGAGGCCGGCGTCGCTTGCGGCTGTGAGCTGGCGGCGGGCGCGGGCGGCCAGCGGTTCGGGATCACGGCGGCGCAGCGCCCCGGCGAGCGGCTCGCGCCACAGCTCGAGCGACTGGCCGACGAGCAGCGGGGCGGCGGTCAGTGGAGGCATCGGGACGGCGCAGCGATCAGAACAGCTCCGGGAGGCCCTCGCGGCGCCGGCGCCCCGCGATCAGGCGGCCGACGGTGCGGGCGGCGCGCGGCAGCGAGGGGAAGACGGCGAGGCCGTGCTCGTAGGCCAGCTCGAGCACCTCGTCGGTCAGCCAGCGCTCGACGCCGCGCGCGCGACGCACGCCGATCACGGGGCGCTCGGCCTCGGCCTGGAGGTCGATCAGGTCCTGCATCGACTGCTTCTCGGCGAGCAGGCGGCGCTCCGCGCGGCGGCGCTCGCGCTCCGGGTCGGGCTTCGCGCCGGGCGCGGGCGGGTCGATCCAGCTCGGCGCGCTGCCGGTGGTGACGAAGAGCGCGTCGACACCCGGCGCGTGCGCGGCGACGCGCAGCACCTCGCGCAGCGAGTCCTCGCGGGCGTCGCCGGAGTGGAAGTGGCTGGCGTCGATCGGGTTGCGGATGCTGTTGCCGGCCACGGGCATGAGGCGGCGCAGCTCGGCGGTGGTCTCCTCGGCCAGCTCCGGGAGGTCGACGCCGACGTTGGCCATCGCGTCGGCGGCGAGGACGGAGAAGCCGCCGCCGCCGCCGACCATCATCGCGCGCGGGCCCTGGACGTGGCGCAGGTTCGTGCTGACGCCGATCAGCAGGTCGTGCAGCTCGGTCATGGTCGCGGCGCGGATCGCGCCGGTCTGGCGGCACATCGCCTCGAAGATGTCGCGCGAGCCGGCGAGCGATCCGGTGTGCGAGCTGGCGGCGCGCGCGCCGGCGTCGGTGAGGCCGCCCTTGAGGATGATCGTCGGCTTGACGCGCGCGCAGCGCCCCACCGCCTCGAACAGCGCGCGCCCGTCGCCCGCGCCCTCGAGGTAGGAGATCACGTACTCGGTGGCGGGATCCTCGGCGGCGTAGTCGAACAGCTCCGGCGCGGCCACGTCGGAGGCGTTGCCGAAGGAGACGAGCTTGGAGAAGCGGACGCCGCGCAGCGCGAGGCCGAAGATGATGTCCATCGCGTTGCCGCCGGACTGCGAGATCGCCATCACGTTGCCCGGTTCGGAGGGGAAGCCGTTCTGGAAGGCGATCTTCTCGGCGGGGACGTAGAGGCCCATGCAGTTGGGGCCGATCACGCGGATGCCGGCATCGACCGCCCTCGCCATGAGGCGATCCTGCAACTCGGCCAGCTCGGGGTCGCCGATCTCGGCGAAGCCGGCGGTGTAGAAGTGGATCGAGCGTACGCCCTTCTCGATCGACTGCTCGATCAGGCCCTCGACGGCGCGCGCGGGGACGCTCGAGATGACGTGGTCGACGGGGCCGGGCGTGTCGAGCAGCGAGGGGTAGCAGGGCAGGCCCTGGATCTCGTCGGCGTTGGGATTGACGAGGTAGAGCGGCTTGTCCTGCTCGAAGCCCTGGTCGAGCAGGGCGAGCAGGAAGCCGCCGCCGCGCGGGTTGTTGACCTCGCGCGGGACGCCGACGATCGCGATCGAGCGCGGGTGGAAGATCGGCTCCAGCGGGTGCTCGGCACTGCTCGCGGGCGCGTCGCTCATCGGCTCACCTTCAGCTGTCGGGCGCCTCGCGGGCCCGGGAGTCGCGGCTCGCGCGCAACGCGGCAGATTGTAGCGCGCGGGCGCGTACGGGGCAGTGGCGGCGCGCGACTCAGGAAGCGGTCGTGGCCGTGAAGTGCGAGGCGTCGGCGACTCGATAGCGCGACCAGCCGAGATCATCGAGGCGCGCCGCGGCGCCGGGCGGCGTCACGCGCCGCAGCGTGCGCGCGGAGAGCAGGCCCGGCTCCCGCGAGGGCGGCTCCACCTCGATCGCGACGCCCGGGAGGGCGGGCTCCGGTGCGCGGAAAGTCGCGGCCACCTCGCAGTCGTCGGATGTAATCTCGAGCAGCACGGGAAACGGGTGGGGGTTGCGGAAGCGCAGGTCGAGCACGCCGTACTCGATTGCCGCGTCACGCCCGATCTCGAAGTAGCGCGCCTCGCCGTAGCTGTCGACGGAGTGTGCGTGCCGCTCGACGACCTCGAGCGCGGCGAGCAGGCCGGCGTTGTAGAGCACCGTGGAGAGCAGACAGACGGCGCCCCCCGCCTCGGCCGTGAGCCGGCCGTCGACGATCGCCGCGCCCTCCAGGTAGCCGCGCCGCGCGCTCGGCCGGCCGCTGCGGCGCCAGAGGGAGAGCACCTCGCCGGGCTCGACGCGCGCGCCGTCAAGTGCGGCGGCCATGAGCCGCTGGTTGTGGCGCTTGCCCTCGGCGAGGTGCTCCTGGCCGGGATAGATCAGCAGCGGCAGGCGGTAGCCCTCGAAGCGGTACGGGAAGTCATCCGGCGAGCCGTGCGCGTCGGCGAAGGCGAGGCTGCCGCGGCGGTCGCGCAGCTCGCGGCGCAGGCGCGCCAGGCCGGCGCGGAGGCGGCGCGGCAGCCAGCGCCGCGCGAGCCGGCGCGCTGCGGGGACGACGGGCGCTGGTGGCGGGCTCGGCATCGCGTTCGAGTATAGGCAGCCGAACGTGGACCGCGGGCGGAGTCGGCGGACAACAAAACGCCGGGCGGCTCAGGCCGCCCGGCGTGCTGTTCGGATCCTCGCGAGGCCTAGCGGCCGTGGAAGATCGGCTGGCGCTTCTCGGCGAACGCGGCCGCGGCCTCGCGCGTGTCGTCGAGCTTCATCAGGCCGCCCATCGCCTGCGGGAACGAGATACCGAACTGGAAGCTGTCCGGACGCGGGCGGGCCATCATCAGCTGCTGCTTGGTGACCTGGACGTGGACCGGCGGCAGGCCGGCGATCTCCTGCGCCAGCTCCATCGCGGTGCTCATGATGTCCTCGGGCGCGACCACGTGGTTGACGAGGCCGAGCTCGTAGGCGCGCTGCGCCGTGATCTGGTGACCGCGCAGCACGATCTCGGAGCCGGGCAGCCAGGGCAGGTTGTTGAGGATCGGCACGAAGGCCGGGCCGATGATGCCGGTCGGCAGCTCGGACATGGCGAAGCGGGCGTTGTCCGCGGAGACGACGATGTCGGAGCCGCAGCACATGTACCAGCCGGCGCCCCAGGCGCCGCCCTGCACGGCGGAGATGATCGGCTTGTCCGTCTCCGGCACCAGGTAGAGGCCGAAGATCTCGGCGCGGGAGGGGCCGCGCGCGCCCATGGTGTTGCCGCCCCGCTCGGCCTGCTCGCGGATGTCGCGGCCGGCGCAGAAGATGCGGCCCTCGGCGCTGAGCACGATGCAGCGCACGTTGTCGTCGGCCATCGCCTCCATCCAGGCGCCGCCGAGCTCGTCGCCCATCTGCTCACCGAAGGCGTTGAGCCGCTCGGGGCGGTTCATGATGATGTTGGCGACGTGACCGTCCACCTCGTACTTGACGTACTCTGCCTCGTAGGCCATCTGCGCTCCCTGTTCTCGTTCCTGCGTCTCCGGCGATGCCTGTTCGCTGTCTCTCGCCGCGGTCCAGACGCCGATCGAACGGCGGCGTGCCCGAACACTCCGCGACCGGCCCGCACCCTACACGACGAGCCGGGCAGCGGCAACGCGCGCCGCCCGCAGGGGAGCGCTCCCGCAGGCCCCGTTCCGTCATTCCGGCGAACGCCGGAATCCAGCCACGCCAACCCACCGAGCCGGCGGGAGAGGTTAGGGTGAGGGAGGGTCCGCCCTCCGGGATTGCGTTGCGCCATCCGGGCTTTCGGAGGCGCGCGGGAG
>VXOS01000165.1 GCA_009839925.1 Chloroflexota bacterium | reverse complement strand
GACTTATGTTTATCCTCCGCGTGGGGGCGGTGCCCCGCGCCGCGCCGGCGGGGCGCGCCGGGTCGGGGGGCTTGGGGGGCTCGCTACGGCGCGGCGATGACCAGCGTCTCGGCGGCGCGCTGGGCGGCGTCGACCAGCGGGTTGGGCCACAGGCCGAAGAACAGCACCGCGAGGGCGGCGAGGCCGAGCACGGCCTGGACCGGCGTGCTCGCGTGGAACGGCGCCTCGTCGGCCGGATCGTCCAGCACCATCGTGCGCACCCAGCGCAGGTAGTAGAACGCCGAGACGGCCGAGTTGAGCACGGCGATCACGACCAGCCAGACGAGCCAGTCATGGCCGGACTGGACCGCGCTGTTGAAGACGTAGAGCTTCGCGAGGAACCCCGCGGCCGGCGGGATGCCCGTCAGCGAGAGCAGGCACAACACCAGTACCGCGGCGACTAACGGCGATCGCTTCATCAGGCCGGCGTAGCCGCTCACGTCCTCGACGCCGATCCGCTCGGAGACGACGATCACGCAGAGGAACGCCCCCACGTTCGTCGCCGCGTAGGCGCCGAGGAAGAACAGCACCGCCGAGGGCCCGGCAACGCTGCCCGCCGCGACTGCGGCGAGCCCGACCGCGATGTTGCCCGCCTGCGCGATCGAGGAGTAGGCGAGCAGCCGCTTCACGTTCGTCTGCAGGATCGCGGCGGCGTTGCCGAAACACATCGAGGCCGCCGCGAGCACGGCGATCAATGCCGCCCAGTGCTCGGCGATGAAGGTGTCGCCGCCTCCGAGGCCGCCGTAGAAGATGCGCAGCGCCACCGCGAACCCCGCCGCCTTCGAGGCGACCGAGAGGAAGGTGGTGACGGTCGTCGGGGAGCCCTCGTAGACGTCCGGCACCCAGGCCTGGAAGGGCGCGATCGACATCTTGAAGCCGAGGCCCGCCGCGACCAGCACGAAGCCGAGCACGAGCGCGAGCTGCGTCCCGTCGGACCCCGTCTGCACGAAGGCGGCGATGCCCTCGAGCGAGGTGGTGCCGGAGAGGCCGAACAGGAAGGCGAAGCCGTAGAGCAGTACGGCGGCGGCGACGGCGCCGCTCAGCAGGTACTTGATGCCGGCCTCGGAGGATCGGTCGTCGCGGGCGATCCCGGCCAGCACGAACTGCGCGATCGAGGTGGTCTCGAGCGCGACGAAGATCGCGATCAGATCGTTGGACTGTGCGAGCAGAACCATCGCGCCGGTCGCGGTCAGCAGCAGAGCGAAGAACTCGGGGCGGTGCTGGACGCGTGCGAGGCCCTCGGAAGTGGCGATCACGACGGCGAGCGCGACGCCGATCAGCAGGAAGGCGAAGAACAGCGCGAAGCGGTCGACGACGACGGCGCCCGCGAGTGCCGGGCCATCGATGCCGGAGGCGGCCTGCACGATCGCCCAGACGCCGGCCGCGACCAGCACGAGGATGGTGATCGCGACGACGGGCGCGCGGCGCGGCGCGATCAGGTCGGCGGTCATCACGATGCCCGCGCCGAGCAGCAGCGCGAAGGCCGGACCGATGTGGTGGATCTGCTCGTACCAGTTCATGCGGCCGCCTGCACGATCAGCGCGATCGGCTCGATGCCGAGCTCAACCACGTCGGTAAGCAATCGCGGGTAGACGCCGACGCCGATGATGAAGACCAGCATCGCGGCCATCGCGGCGAGCTCGTACCACTCGGTCGCGTCGCCGAGGCCGGACCAGCGCTCGTCGGCGGGGCCGGTGAAGACGCGCTGCACGGCCCAGAGGATGTAGCCGGCGGCGAGCACGACGCCGAAGACGGAGATGATCGTCGCCGCCGGGTGCGCCTGCAGCGATCCGGCGAAGACGGCGAACTCGGCGACGAAGCCGCTCAGCGCGGGCAGGCCGAGCGCGGCGAAGCCCGCGATGATCGCAACGAGGCCGAGTAACGGCATCTGGTGCAGCAGCCCGCTCATATCGGAGATCTGGCGCGTGTGCGTGCGGTCGTACATGACGCCGACGACGATGAAGAGCAGCCCGGTGATCACGCCGTGCGAGAACATCTGCAGCGCCGCGCCGGAGAGGCCGGCTGCCCCCATCGCGGAGACGCCGAGCAACACGTAGCCCATGTGCGAGACCGATGAGTAGGCGACGAGCCGTTTCAGATCGCGCTGCTGCAGCGTCAGGATCGCGCCGTAGATCACGGAGAAGGCGGCAATCGCCGCGAGGATGACGCGGAAGTCCTGGGCCTCGCCGGGCAGGATCGGCAACACGATGCGCAGGATGCCGTAACCGCCCATCTTCAGCAGCACGCCCGCCAGCATCACCGAGACCGCCGTCGGCGCGTCGGTGTGGGCGTCGGGCAGCCAGGTATGCACCGGGAAGACCGGCAGCTTGACGAGGAAGGCGGCGATGATCAGCCAGAACACGATGCTGAGCGGGACCAGCGCCTCGGCTGGCGGGTTGGCGGTGAGCGCGGCGATGTCGAACGTCCCGGCCTGAAGGCCGAGCACGAGGAAGCCGGCGAGCATCAGCGCGGAGCCGGCCATCGTGAACAGCAGGAACTTCATCGCGCTGTAGCGCGGCCGCCCGCTGCCCCAGATGCTGATCAGCATGTACATCGGGAGCAACTCCAGCTCCCAGAAGAAGAAGAACTGGATCAGGTCGAGCGAGGTGAAGACGCCCGCGACGGAGGTCTCCAGCAGGAGCAGCCAGGCGAAGTACTCCTTGACCCGCAGTTCGATGCGCCACGAGACGAGCACCGAGGCCAGCCCGAGCAGCCCCGTGAGCAGCACCAGCGGCGCCGAGAGGCCGTCCACGCCGAGCACGTACTGCACCGCGAATCCGGTGTCGCCCGCGCGAATCCACTCGAAGTGGTCGACCAGCTGGTAGCCCTCGGCGGCGTGGTCGAGCCGGGCGAAGATCACGATGCCGAGGATGAACGTGATCGCGCTGAAGAAGAGTGCGATCCAGCGCGCGTCGGCCGTGCGGTGGCGCGGCAGCGTCGCAATCAGCAGGGCCCCGACGGCCGGCAGGAAGACGAAGACCGACAGCATCAGCGGCTCACCACGTCAGTGCCGAGCAGCGCGACCACGACGACCGCGATCACGATGCCGATGAAGAACAGCGAGGTGTAGGCCTGCACGTAGCCGGCCTCGGCGCGGCGCAGCCCGTCGCCTGCGAGGCGCGTGGCCGTGCCGATCCCGTTCACGATCGCGTCGACGACGTAGCGGTCGAACAGATCGGCGATGCGCTGCAGCCCCGCGTTGAGGATCCAGCGCACGACTACCGTCTCGGCGAGGAAGTCGAGGTAGTACTTCCGCTCCACGATGCCCGGCAGCGGGCCGAGGCGTGCGGCGACGGCCTCCGAGGCGGGATTACGGTAGAGGTAGACCGCGGCGGCCACGCCGATGCCGGCGAGCGCGGCGACGAGCGAGGCCGCGACGACGATGCCCTCGATGCTCGGCTTGCCGTGGCGCAGCTCGGCGGGGAGCGAGCCCTCGATCAGATGCGTGAAGTCGCTGCCGAGGGCGAACAGCCCGGCGAGCACGGCGGGCACGGCGAGGATCATCAGCGGGAACGCCATCGAGGGCGGGGACTCGTGCGGGTGCGTCGAGAAGTCGTCGTGGCCGGCCTCGGGCTCCTCGCCGCCGCGGTACTCGCCCCAGAAGGTCATGAAGATCGCGCGGAACATGTAGAGCGCGGTCATGAAGGCGACGATGACGCCGATCACGAACAGCAGCTTGTCGTACTTCCAGGCGTCGAGCAGGATCTCGTCCTTGCTCCAGAACCCCGCGAGGGGGAAGACGCCGGACAGCGAGAGCGCGCCGATCACGAACGTCACATAGGTGATCGGCATGTACGAGCGGAGCCCGCCCATGCGGCGCATGTCGAACGTGTGCGTCGCGTGGTTGACGGACCCGGACCCGAGGAAGAGCAGCGCCTTGAAGAAGGCGTGTGTGAACAGGTGGAAGATCGCCGCCACGTACCCGAGCACGCCCAGCGCAAGCACCATGTAGCCGATCTGCGAGATCGTCGAGTAGGCGAGCACCCGCTTGATGTCGGTTTGCACCAGCCCGAGCACCGCCGCGAGCAGCGCCGTGAAGCCGCCCACGTAGGCGACGAGGTCCAGCACTTCGGCCGGGGCGGCCTCGAAGCTCGGGAACATGCGCGCGATCAGGTAGACGCCGGCGACGACCATCGTCGCGGCGTGGATCAGCGCGGAGACCGGCGTCGGGCCCTCCATCGCGTCCGGCAGCCAGATGTGCAGCGGGAACTGCGCGGACTTGCCGATCGCGCCGGAGAGGAGGCCGAGCGTGAAGCCGACCAGCACCGAAGAGGAGAGCGCGCCGGCAAGCGCCAACTCGTTGATCTCGTGGATGTCGAAGGTGCCGGTCTTGCCGAAGATCAGCAGCACCGCCAGCAGGAAGGCGAAGTCGCCGAAGCGCGTGACGATGAACGCCTTCTTCGCCGCTGCCGCCGCCGAGGGCCGGTGGAACCAGAAGCCGATCAGCAGGTACGAGGCGAGCCCGACCAGCTCCCAGTGCACGAACAGCTGGAGCAGGCTCGAGGCGAGCACCAGCCCTAGCATCGCCGCCGTGAACAGCGACATGAACGCGAAGTAGCGCGCGTACCCGCTGTCGCCGTGCATGTAGCCGACCGAGTAGATCTGGACGAGCAACGACACGCTGGTGACGACCACGGCCATGATCGCCGAGAGGCCGTCGATCCTCACGCCCATCTCGATGTGCAGGTCGAAGAGGTTCAGCCAGAGGTGCGGCTCGAAGCCGAGCGCCTCGCCGTCCGCGCCGATCGAGCT
Organism: Chloroflexota bacterium; assembly: GCA_009839925.1. Classification (GTDB taxonomy): domain Bacteria; phylum Chloroflexota; class Dehalococcoidia; order UBA2979; family UBA2979; genus VXMT01. Next base: position 30,197 of record VXOS01000165.1, on the reverse strand, counting down.
GTCCAGGGCCCACAGCGCGGCAAGGAAGGAGATGAAGATCGCGAGGATGGTGAGCCGCCCGGCCCAGGCGTCGTGGAACGCGAAGCCGAACAGCCGCCGCGCGATCAGCCCGGCGGTGATCAGCAGCGTCGAGGCGACCGGGGCGAAGTAGATCGCCCAGACGACGGCTTCGGGGACTTGACCGAGCAGCATCAGACCTCGCCAGCGTCCCTTCGGCTGCGGTGCGTACTCATCGCCGCTAGATCTTGTTCAGCACTTCGCGGGCGACGTGGGTCTTGCCGTCGGGCGCCCAGATCTCGCGGGCCGCGGACATCGGGCCGATCTCGAGGGGCGGCACGATGCGCACGGAGACGGCTTCCGTGTTGAACAGCTCCCACCACATCGCCGCGGCGTAGCCGTCGGGCGCGTCCATGAACTTGACCCACATACGCGCCCCCTACCAGCGCATCAGGTTGATGCGATCGAGGTCGACCGTCTCGCGCCGCCGGTAGATCAGCACCGCCATCGCCAGCGCCACGGCGGCCTCGGCGGCCGCGACGGTGAGCACGAAGACGACGAAGACGTGACCGGCCAGCGGCGCGTCCGCGGCGTCGAAGGCGCCGCCGAAACGCGAGAAGGCGAGGAAGGTCAGGTTGACGCCGTTGAGCATCAGCTCGACGCCCATGAGGACCGCGATCGCGTTGCGCTTGGCGAGCGCGATCGCGATCCCGACGCCGAAGATCATCGCGCCGACGGTCAGGTAATGGGCCAGCTCGACGCTCATGCCGGCTCGTCCTCTCGCACCAGCACGATCGCGCCGATCAACGCGGCGAGCAGCAGCACCGAGGCGACCTCGAAGGCGAGCACATAGCGCCCGAGCAGCGCGTCGCCGATCGCGTCGGCCGTGGTTTCGAAGGACTGGCCGGCGAGCGTGGCGGCGCCGGCAGCGCCCCACTCGGCATCGATCGCCACGATCGCGACGATCACGGCGAACGCGCCGCCGAGCAGCACCCCGGGCACGACGTAGAGCGAGTTGCCGTTGTCGCGCCCCGCGAGTGGGGTGAGCATCACGGCGAAGACCATCAGCACGGGAATCGCGCCGGCGTAGATCAGCACCTGGGCGGCGGCGATGAAGTCCGCGGAGAGCGTGACGAAGAGCCCGGCGGTTGCGACGAAGGAGAGCACGAGCAGCACCACGGCGTGGATCAGGTTCCTCGCGAGGAAGACGCCGACGGCGGAGCCGACCGCAATCGCGGAGAGCAGCCAGAAGGCGACGATGATGCCGGCGGAGTCCATCAGACCTGCGTCCCCATCTCCGGAGCGCCGAGCCGCCGCGCGGCCTGCAGCCCGCCGACCCCCTGCGTGAGGATTGGCTGCCGCACGGCCTCGCGCTCGGGGCGGTAGCCCATGCGGCGCGCCCACTCGCGCACGAGGATGATCGCAGCTGCCCAGTTGACGATCGCGAAGAGGCCAAGGCTGACGATGCCCTTGACCTCCCAGCGCGCGAACACGGACGCCTCGACGGCGACGATCAGCAGGTTGAGCAGCGAGAGCGGGATCAGGAACTGCCAGGCGAACTTCATGAGCTGGTCCAGGCGGAAGCGCGGCAGGGTGCCGCGCAGCCAGACGAGCAGGAAGTAGGCCGCCGAGATCTTCGCGCCCAGGATCAGGTAGCCCGGTATCCACTCCTCGAGGCCGAACAGCGACCAGCCGCCGAGGAACAACGTCGCCGTCAGCGCGGCCACGAACAGCGCGTTGCCCAGCTCGACGGCGTAGAACAGCCCGAACTTCATCCCGGAGTACTCCGTGTGGAAGCCGGCCACGATCTCGGACTCGGCCTCGGCGATGTCGTTGGGCGTGCGGTTCAGCTCCGCCGTCGAGGAGAAGAAGTAGGTGAACATCGCCAGCGGAAGCAGGGCGGCGAGCCAGACGTTGTGGGTCGACTGCCACTCGACGATCGTCGAGAGCTGCATCGACCCGCTGAGCAGCACGACGGAGAGCAGCGCGATCGAGAGCGGGATCTCGTAGGAGATCATCATCGCGATCGTGCGCATCGCGCCGAGCAGCGCGTAGTGGTTATTCGAGGACCAGCCGGCCATGAAGATCGCGAGCGTCGTGAGCGAGCTGACGGCGATCAGGAAGAGGATCCCGACGTGGACATCGAGGTAGGCCATCTGCGCACCCCAGGGGATCGGGCCCCAGGCGACGATCATCGGGATGAAGATCAGCGCGGGCGGCAGGAAGAACAGCACCTTGTCCGCGCCGCGCGGCATCAACACTTCCTTCTGGATCAGCTTGACCGCGTCCGCGATCGGCTGGAGGAGGCCGTAGGGCCCCACGCGGTTCGGCCCTCGGCGGATCTGCATGCGGCCGATCAGCCGCCGCTCGACCCAGATCAGGATGAGCAGCGCGCCGCCGACGATGCTGAGGATGCCGGTCGCCCCCAGCAGCGCCGTGACCGCGTACGAGATCCAGTGCTGGCCCAGGAAGTCGAGGATGCCCGGCTGCTGCGCGTTGCGGTCGTCCAGCCACTCGCGCAGCTCCTGCACGCCGATGCCGAGATCGCGGACGTCGTACCACTGCCCGTCGAGCCGGCCGTCGATCACGACGTAGCCGATCGCGACGTTGACGGCGACGAACCCGATCGCGACGAGGGCGCCGAGCGCCATCAGCGCGCGCGGGACCGTGCGCCGCGGCAGCCGCCGGCCCATCCGCAGCGCACTCATCGGTCGATCTCCCCGACCACGATGTCGACGGAGCCGAGCGCGACGATCGCGTCCGGCAGGGAAGCCCCGATCGCCATCTCGCGCAGCAGCGAGAGGTTGATCAGCGAGGGCGCGCGGATGTGGAAGCGGAACGGCGCCGATCCGCCGTCGGAGACCACGTAGAAGCCAAGCTCGCCGCGAGGGCCCTCGACGCGGGCGTAGGCCTCGCCCGGGTCCGGCCGCAGCGCGAGCGGGATCTGCGTCTTGTGCGGGCCGGACGGCAGCCCGTCCAGCGCCTGGCGGATGATCTTCGTCGACTGGCGGACCTCCTCGAGACGCACGAGGAAGCGGTCGTACGCGTCGCCCTGGCGGCCGACCGGGATCTCGAAGTCGAAGCGGTCGTAGCCGCAGTAGGGCTCGGCCTTGCGCAGATCCCAGGGCACGCCCGAGCCGCGCAGCATCGGCCCCACGAGCGAGCCGTTGATCGCGTCCTCGGCGGAGATGATGCCGACGCCGCGGCCGCGCGCGAGCAGGATCTCGTTGTCGACCAGCAGCTCCGCGTACTCCTCGATGCGCTCCGGCAGCTCGTCGACCAGCGACTCGATCGCCGGGTAGAACTCCTCGGGCGGGTCGAAGGCGACGCCACCGATGCGCATGTAGTTGGTGGTGAGGCGCGCGCCGCAGGTCATCTCGAACAGGTCCAGGATGCGCTCGCGCTCGCGGAACATGTACATGAGCGGCGTCTGCCAGGCGCCGGCGTCGTTCACGAACGTGCCGTTCGCCATCGAGTGGCTGGCGATGCGCTGCAGCTCCGCGAAGATCACGCGCAGGTAGGAGGCGCGCTCCGGCACCTCGACGCCCGCGAGGCGCTCCACGGCCAGGCAGTAGCCGAGGTTGCCGCTCATCGCCGCCAGGTAGTCCGCGCGGTCGGTGAAGGGGATGTTCTGCGTGTAGGTGCGCTCCTCGGCCAGCTTCTCCATCGAGCGGTGGAGGTAGCCGACGACCATCTCGACGTCCTGGATGCGCTCGCCGTCCATCACGACGCGCAGGCGGAAGACCCCGTGCGTCGAGGGGTGCTGGGGCCCGATGTTCAGGACGTAGGGCTCGGTCGCGGCGGTCATCGCAGCACCGTCATCGCGCCTGCACCCCGGATTCCTCGAAGGGGAACTTCGGCAGGCCGGGGTGGTGTTCGGGGATCTGCAGGAAGTCCTTGCGCAGCGGGAAGCCGGGATAGCCCTCCCAGAGGAACATGCGGCGCAGGTCCGGGTGGCCCTCGAAACGCACGCCCATCAGGTCGTAGACCTCGCGCTCCTGCAGCAGCGCGCCCTTGTAGACGGCGGTGGCGCTGGGCAGCGAGGGTTCGTCGTGCTCACCGACGATCGCCTTGACGACGATCTGGTGGTTCCGGTCGAGCGATTGCAGGTGGTAGACGACCTCGAAGCGGTCGTGGCGGTCGACGGCGCAGAGGTTGCTGAGCTGGCGCGCGTCGAGGTCCGCGTCGTCGTGCAGGAAGCGCAGCACGTCCGCGATGCGCTCCGGTCGCACCTCGACCCACTCGTCGGTGGCGCGCAGGATGGCGTCGGGTACGGCGGCGGCGACGGGCGCCGCGACGGCTTCGCCGCTCAACTGGCGGGGGCCCGCCGGCACGCTAGCGCCACTCCAGCGCGCCGCGCCGCCAGGCGTAGGCGAGCCCGAAGGCAAGCACGCCGACGAAGATCGCGGCCTTGAACAGCGCGTCGGTATTGAGGATCCCGTGCTGCAGCGCCCAGGGATAGAGGAAGACGACCTCCACGTCGAAGATCACGAAGCCGAGCGCGAACAGGTAGTAGCGGGCGTTGAACTGGCCCCAGGCGTTGCCCTCGGACTCGACGCCGCACTCGTAGGTGGCGTGCTTGACCGGGTCGGGGTTCTGGGGGCGGCGGCGCAGCAGATAGAAGGCGAACGAGGCGATCAGCGGAAGCGCGGGGAAGACCACGCCCAGGACGATCAGCACCCCGACGCGTCCGAACAGCTCTGGAATCACCCGGGCGCGCTCCTCAGCGGTCCCCGCGACGGGGCTTCGCGTCCCTCGAACCGGGACGCCACGACCCGCGATCGGGCCCCCGAACCGCTCGGTCCGGCATCGAGCGAGAAGGTAGCACCGGCCCCTACAGCGCGCCAGCGCCGGGCGCGTTCGCCGAGCCGCCCTCGTCGCGCTCACGCACCTCCGCGGCGGCAGCGCGCTCCTGCAGCGCGTGCTCCTCGCGGCTGATCTCCATCCGCTCGAAGTCGTAGCCGTCGCGCCGGACGGAACGGAGGCGGCGGAAACCGGCGCGCCGGAACGCCTGCTGGGCGCGGACGTTCGTCGTCAGCGTGTGCAGGTAGACCCGCCGCAGCTCCAGCTCCTCGAAGAGGTGCCCGAGCAGGCAACGCACGGCCTCGCTGCCATAGCCCCGGGACCAGTACGCCCGCTCCCCGATCGTGATGCCGAGCTCGGCCTCGCCGAGGTACGAGTCGTACCCGTAGTACATGACGTTGCCGATGTGCCGGCCGTTCTCGCGATCCTCGATCGCGAACGTGCGACGGAACCTGGAGGGGCGGCGCAGATCCTCGGTGATGGTGGCCGTGTAGGCGCGGAAGGTCATCGTGATCGGGCGGGTCGCGTCGTAGTCGGCGAGCTCGCGGTCCTTGCGCCAGGAGTAGTCTCGCCAGGCGTCCTCGATCTGCTTCTCGCGCAGGCGCACAAGGCTGCCCTCGGCGATCACGCGCGGCGCGGTCGCGGTCATCGCGCCGCCTCCTCGCCGTTCAGCGCCTCGATCGCACGCTCGACGATCGCACGCTCGTTGGGATACGTCATGCGCTTGCACGCCTCGTGCGCGTCGTACCACTCGACCAGATCGTACTCGCCGTCGTGGCGTTCGAGGTCGCCGCCGGTCGGTTGCATCAGGTAGTGGTGCACGACCTTGTAGACCCGCCCCGGCCTCCCCGGCACCTCGTACGTGTAGCGGATCGAGCCGACGGGTTCGCTCCCATCGATGGCGACCTGCAGCCCCGTCTCCTCGGAAACCTCGCGCAGCGCGGTCTGCTCGATGCTCTCGCCGGGCTCGGGCTTGCCCTTGGGCAATGCCCAGAGGCGCTCGCGTGGCCGCGCCACGAGCATGACCTCGAGGCCGGAGTCCCCGGCGCGCCGGTAGACGACGCCGCCCGCCGACCAGATCTCGCGCACGCCGTCCCGGGAGCTCACGGGGCGCCGGCCCATGGCAGCGGGGCCTCGTCTTCGAAGTCGACCGACATCATCCGCGCCTCCTCGGCGGCGAGCTGGGCGGCCTCGACGATGTGCGGCTCGGGGCTGCGGAGCAGGTCCTGCAGGATCTGCTCGGCCCGGTCCCCCGCAATCTCGCCCAGCGCGCGGATCGCGGCGACCTGGACCTCTTCCTCCTCGTCCTCGAGCAGCAGCGTGAGAGGCTCGACGGCAGCCTCGAGCAGCAGGTTGCCGGCGGAGATGGCGGCCGCGGCGCGCACGTCCTCGTCGTCGTCCTCGAAGGTCTGGATCAGCACGGGCAGCCAGTCGTCGGAGCCGTGGCGGCCCATCGCCTCCACGGCGGCACGGCGCAGCCGGGTGCCGCCCGTCTCGTAGTACTCCGCGATCAGCTCGGCCACCCACTCCTCGGAGGACGCGCCGAGCGCGGCCAGCGCGGTGCCGCTCACCTCGTCCTCCTCCGTGACGTCCTCGATGCGGTCGCGCAGTGTCTCGAGCAGGCGGTCGCCGAGATCGGCGGGGAGGATCCCGAACTCGTTGCCGACGACAAAGCCGGCGAGGCCCTCGGCGGCGGCGGCCCGTACGCTCGCCTCGGCATCGTCGCGCACGATGTCGAGCAGCACGGCCGCGTATTCAGGTCGCTCGCTCTCCCAGAGTCCGCGGATCGCGAGGATGCGCGTCGCCGTGTCCGGGTCGTACAGCGCGGAGAGCTGGATGCGTTCGAACTCCAGCGTCGCGTCGTCCTCGGAGAGCTGCTGGAGCGCCGCGAGGAAGTCGCGGCGGCGGTTGGGCGTGAGGCGGCTCCAGAGCGCGAGGGCGCGCCCTGCGGTGGCGTCGTCCGGGTTGCTCAGCGCGGGCAGATCGGAGAATGGGATCGGCCGCGCTTCATCGGCGATCGCGGCGAGAACCTCAGCCGGAGGCGGATACGCGCGCGGCAGCGCATCGTCGAAGGGATCGACGCCGTCACCAGCCCCATCCGTCGGATCGGGAGGACTCATCACCGACCTCCGACGGCAGTCTATCAGCGCCCACGGTCAACGGCCCGGCGTCAGGCGAGCTCCGCCATCGGGTCGCGCCCGAGCAGGGCGGTCATCGCCTCCTGCGGCGAGATCTTGCCGTCGAGAATCGCCTGTAGTGCCCCGGCGATCGGCAGCTCGACGCCGAGCCGGGCGGCGAGGCGCAGCGCGGCGGGCGTCGTCGTTACGCCTTCCACGGTCTCGCCGATGGTCGCGAGGGCGTCCCCGAGCCCGGAGCCGCCGCCGACCAGCTCCCCGAGACGGCGGTTGCGCGAGAGCGGGCTGTAGGAGGTCGCCATCAGGTCACCGACGCCGGCGAGGCCCTGGAAGGTCAGCGGGTCCGCGCCGGCGGCCACGCCGAGCCGGGAGATCTCGGCGAGACCGCGCGTGATCAGCGCCGCCTTGGCGTTGTCGCCGAAGCCGAACGCGTCGGCCATCCCGGCCGCGATCGCGATGATGTTCTTGAGCGCTCCGCCGAACTCGACGCCCACGACGTCGCCGCTGGTGTAGACGCGGAACGAGGCGCTGTGGAAGGCCGCGCGGATCGCCTCGAGCGAGGGATCCGCCGAGGCGATGACCGTGGCGCCGGGCAACCCGGGGGCGATTTCGCGCGAGAGGTTCGGCCCGGAGAGCGCGGCAAGCGGCCTGCCCGGCAGCAGCGAGGCGAGCACCTCCGTCATGCGGCGCCCGCTCTCGGTCTCGATGCCCTTCGAGCCGGACAGCAGCGGCGTGGCGGGCGGCACGTGCGAGGCGACGGCGGCGGCGTTCTCCGCCATCGTCTGCGCCGGCACCACGAAGCAGATCAGGTCCGCGTCCTCGAGCACGGCGAGGTCGGCGGAGAGCCCGAGGCCGGGCGGGAACGCGACATCGGGGAGCCGGGCGTGCGAGCCGTCGGAGCGCAGCCGGGCGGCCTCGTCGTCGCTACGGGCGAGCAGGGTGACGGAGACGCCGTTGCGCGCGAGCAGGATCGCGAGCGTTACGCCCCAGCCGGTAGCGCCGACGACGGCGGCCCGGCGGATCGGCGCCGGGGCCGCCTCGCGCTCAGGCACCGCCCGCCCGCGGCGCGCCGCCCTGCCCCAGCTTGGGCTCCACGCCGTTGATGAGCCGCCGGATGTTGCCGATGTGCCCGAGTTCGATCGAGGCAGTCACGGCGAACGCGAACAGCAGGTAGTGGACGGGCAGCCAGCCGGCAACGACGAGGGCAACCACCGAGGCACACCCGGCCGCCGTGGCGGTGATCGTCGTCAGCGAGGCGTAGCGCGTCGCCGCCAGCGCGATCGCCGCGCACACGATCAGAACCAGGCCGGCGATCGGGGCGATCACGGCGAAGGCGCCGAACGCCGTCGCCGCGCCCCGGCCGCCGCGGAAGCGGGCGAAGATCGGGAACATGTGGCCGGCCACCGCGGCGACCCCGCCAAGCGCCACCGCCCACGGATCGTCGAAGACGAAGCGCCCGATCAGCACGGGCACGGCGCCCTTCGCGATGTCCGCGGTGATCACGATCAGCGCGGCGCCCCAGCCCAGCGAGCGCAGCGTGTTGGTGAAGCCCGTCTTGCCGGAGCCGTAGTCGCGCACGTCCACGCCTCGGTAGATCCGTCCGACGAGCACGCCGAACGGGATCGACCCGATGAGGTAGCCAATCAGGACGAGCAGTGCGGCAATCACGCCAACGCCTCCACCTGCTCCGGCGTGCGGCTGCGGAAACGCATCCGGATCGCCGTCCCTTCGAACCCGAAGGCGTCGCGGATGCGATTCTCCAGGAACCGACGATAAGCGAAATGAAGCAGATCTGGATCATTCACGAAGAAGACGAAGGTCGGCGGCTCCACCTCGGCCTGCGTCACGTAGAGCACCTTGAGCCGGCGCTGCCCCTGGTAGCGCGGCGGCTGCTGCGCCACCGCCCGCAGCAGCACGCGATTCAACTCCGAGGTCTGCACGCGGCGGCGGCGCACCTCCTGCACGTGGATCGCGAGCTGCAGCAGGTCCGCGATGCCCTGGCCGGTCAGCGCCGAGATGAAGTGGACCGGAGCCCACGGCGCGAAGCGGTAGCGGCGATCGATGCGCTTGGCGAACTGGTGGCGGTCGGTGCCGGGTTCGGCGAGATCCCACTTGTTGACGGCGAGCAACAGCCCCGTGCCGCGCTCGATCGCGCGCCCGGCGATATGGGCGTCCTGCGCGGCGACCGGCTCCGAGGGGTCGATCAGCAGCACGACCACGTCGGCGCGTGCGATCGCGCCCTCGGCCTGCTGCACGGAGTGCCGCTCCGCCCCCCGGCCGATCTTGCCGCGGCGGCGGATGCCCGCCGTGTCGATCAGCACCATCGACCGCCCCTCCCAGCCGAACGGGGAATCGATGGCGTCACGCGTCGCGCCGGGCACCTCGGAAACGATCACACGCTCCTCGCCGAGGATCGCGTTCACGAGCGAGGACTTGCCGACGTTGGGCCGCCCGACGATCGCGATCCGCAGCGGGCGGTCGCCGTCCTCGGTGGCGGCGGGCTCGTCCGGCGCCTCCGGCAGCGCGTCGAACACGAGGTCGAGCAGGTCGCCGATGCCCTCGGCGTGGTAGGCGGAGATCAGCAGCGGGTCGCCGAGGCCAAGCGCGTGCGCCTCGTGCACGTTCGCCCGCGCCTCACGGCGGTCGCTCTTGTTGGCGACGACGATCGCGGGCCGCCCGGCCCGGCGCAGTTGCTCCGCGATCGCGTGGTCCGCCGCGGTCAACGCGTTCGATGCGTCGACCACGAACAGCAGCAGCGCGGCCTCGGAGAGCGCCAACCCCACCTGCTCGCGGATCGGCGTGTCGAAGGGATCGTCCTCGGGGCCCTCGAGGCCGCCGGTGTCGACGACGCGGAACTCGCGGCCACGCCAGTGGTAGACGCCGTACTGGCGGTCGCGCGTGGTGCCGGGGAGGCGCTCGACAAGCGCGCGGCGCGAGCGCGTGAGCCGGTTGAACAGCGCCGACTTGCCGACGTTGGGACGGCCGATGATCGCAACCAGAGGCGCTTGCGGGGTCATTCGGAGCTCTCCGCGGTGGCTTCCGGAGACGGCGTCGCCGTTGGCGTCGGTGTCGGTGTCGGCGTCGGCGTGGCGATCGTCCGAAGCGTAAGCTCGAGCTGGGCGGGTCGCACCTCGCTGACGCTCACACCCGGCGGCGCCTCGACGTCCACGTCGACCTGCGACACACCCGGCCTCAGCCCGCTCGCATCGACCACGGCGAGGACGTCGCCGGGGTCGAGGGCGTTGAGCACGGGCAGGTCGCCCTCCACGACGACCGTGATCACGAGTTGGCTGAGGGCGCCCTGCAGCCCTGTGGGAATCCCCATCAGTCTCGGCACGACCGGGATTGCGACGGAGCCCCGAATCGGGGCGATCGAGACGATGACGTCGACTTCCTCGTCGGACAGGGCGCTGACGCCGGGCGGCAGGCTGGGCGAGCGCACGACACTGAGGTTCGCGCGCGCCCCGTCGAGCAGCACCTGACCCAGCGCGAGGCTGTCGATGGTCTGGAGCACCTCGAAGCTGCCCTCGATGTCGAACACACCGGGCAGGATCTGGACGCCCTCGACACGGTAGCCGGGCGCCGGCTGCCCGAGCAGTTCGACGCCGAGCGGTACGGTGCGGGTGAGCACCGTCTGCTCGATCGTCACGTCGATCCGCACGTTGGGCGGATCGATCGTGACGCCTCGGATCTCCCCGCCGCCGGCTCCCCGGGCGACGAGCCGGAGGGACTGCGAGATGCCGACAGTCAGCCCCGTGACGTTGATGTCGGCGCCCGCGCTGACCACCAGGTCTACAAGCGACTCGGGGCCGGAGACCTCGACGCCGGCGGGCTCCGGCACCGCGTCACCGGCGGCGAAGCCGCGCGGCAGTGCTCCCACGATGCGCGCGTCGACCGGCACCTCGCGCGTCACGATCTGCTCGAGGTTCACGAGGATCGCCGGGGGCTCCACGCTGATCACGCGGACGCCGCGCGCGTCGTTCACCTCCACGCGCACGGGCACGGTCTGCTCGCGCGCGCTGAGGCCGTTGAGGTCGACGATGGCGCGGAAGTTTGCGCTCGTCAGGCTGTCCCAGCGCTCGTCGGGCGCGGCGATGCGGATGCTGGCCGACGGCAACGCGTTGGCCACGGCGACCTCGCGCCCGACGTTGACGGCGACCACCTCGATCGGCGCCGCGAAGAGCCCGCTGCGGGTCGGGTTTTCTTCCTCCGTAACGAGGATCCAGATCGCTACCCCGAGTACGAGGGAGATCAGCAGCAAGCCCGGCGTCGCGCGCACCGCGCCCAGGCTGCGCCGCCCGAAGGTCGCGCGCATCTCGCGAAGATCGGTGAGGAGCGAGCGGCGCAGGTTCGAGAACGCCATCTCAGGACGCCTCGCTGCGCGGCGCGGCGCCGTCCTGCAACGGAAGCTCCCCCGCCGCGCCCTCCCCGGTCAGATCGAATAGCCGGCGCAGCTGTGGGCGCAGGCGCTCCTCGTCCACGTCCGGGAGCATCCGACCCTGCGAGGCCAGCGAGATCGAACCGCTCTCCTCGGAGACGGTGACCACCACCGCATCGCTGCCCTCGCTGATGCCGAGGGCGGCGCGGTGGCGCATGCCGAGGTCGGCCGGGAGCGGCGCTTCCGAAAGCGGGAGCGTACAGCCGGCGGCGACGATCCGGTTCGAGCGCACGATCACCGCGCCGTCGTGCAGCGGCGTGCCGGGCGCGAAGATGCTGCCGAGGATCTCGGGCGTCAGCTCGGAACCAAGCGGCACGCCGGTGTCGATCACCTCCTGCAGTCCGGTCTCGCGCTCCATCACCACCAGGGCGCCGTGCCGCTGCCGCGCGAGTCGCAGGGCCGCGCGCACGACGTGCTCGATGCTCTGTTCCTGCTGCGCGCGGACGAGCGAGGGCCGCCAGCCGGTCCGCCCCAGCCGCTCGAGGGCGCGGCGGATCTCCGGGTGGAAGACGATGATCACGCCGATCACCAGACCGGTGATCGTGCGCTCCAGGATCCAGTTGACGACGCTCAGGTCGAAGATCCGGGCCAGCAGGAACGCGCCGAAGAGCAGCACGGAGACGCCGCGCAGCACGGTCATCGCCGTGGTGCCGCGCAGCAACAGCAGCAGCCAGTAGATGGCCGCCGTGATCAGCAGGATGTCGAGCACCGCGCCCGCATCGAGGCGTCCGGCGACATCGCGCACGCCGTCCGGGATTTCCGGCACCTGGACGCCTCCCCTTCAGTGGATCGCGCGTGCCGGGGAAGGCGTGGTGCTCCCCGCAGCCCGGGATCAGCCGGCGCTGCCGCCCAGTAGCCAGGCGAGCACCGCCTGCTGCATGTGCAGGCGGTTCTCCGCCTGGTCGAAGATCACCGAGCGCGGCGACTCCATGGCCCCCTCGCTGATCTCCTCGTCGCGGTGCGCGGGCATATCGTGCATCACCAGCGCGTCGGGCGGCGCGGACTCGAGCAGCGCCTCGTCGAGGCGGAATGCCGCGAAGGCATCGAGCCGGCTCACCAGCTTGTCCTCGTCGCCCATCGAGGCCCACACGTCCGTGTAGACGGCGGCAACGTCCGCCACCGCCTCGACCGGATCCGTGAAGCGCTCGATGCGGCCACCACCGGGGGCGGCGTGCGCGCGCTCGATGTCGGCGTCGCTCAGCGCGTAGCCCTCGGGCGAGGCGCAGCGCAGCTCCATGCCCGCCAGCACACTGGCGAAGGCGAGCGCGCGCGCGACGTTGTTGCCCTCGCCGAGGTAGGCGATGCGCAGGCCGCGCAACGTCGAGAAGCGCTCGCGCAGCGTCAGCAGATCCGCCAGCGCCTGGCAGGGATGCTCGCGGTCGCTGAGGGCGTTGATCACCGGCACCCCGGCCCATTCCGCGAACTCGACGACCGTTTCGTGCGCGTAGGTGCGGGCGGCGATGCCGTGCACCATGCGCCCGAGCACCCGCGCGATGTCTCGCACCGGCTCGCGCTCGCCGGGGCCGATCTCCTGCGGGCCGAGGTAGATCGCGCGCCCGCCGAGCCGCTGCATCGCGACCTCGAAGGAGACGCGCGTGCGCAGCGAGGGCTTCTCGAAAACGAGCGCCAGCGACTGACCCGCGAGCACGGGCCCGCAGCCGTCGCGCTTGATCGCGAGCGCCGCGTCGAGCAGATCGCCGAGTTCCCCCGGCGAGAGATCGAGGATCGAGGAAAGATGGCGGGGAGTCACCGCTAGCTCCTGCGTTCCGTGGTTCGGTGTGTCGGCTGCGATCCAGTATATGCCGTCAGGCAGGCCAAACAGTATGCCGCGATCTGCCGCGAATGGGGGCAGGACGCGCCGGGCGGGTCTCGCGGGGTGTCAGGCCCCACCGTCGCCGGGGAACGCCGGACCCGGCAGCAGATCGGCGACGGCGCTCGCCAGCTCCAGCAGCGACTGATCGCCGCCGTGCCGGCCGACGAGCTGGACGCCGACCGGCAGGCCGCCCTCGCCCGTCCCGGCCGGGAGGGCGACACAGGGCAGGCGCAGCAGCGTCCAGACCCGGTTGCAGAGCGGGTCGCCCGTCGTGGCGATGCCGGCCGGGGCCTCGCCGGGCGCGCTCGGCGTGAGGAAGGCGTCGACCTGCGCGAAGGTTTCGCTGACCGCCGCGCGGCAGTGCAGGGCCAGCGACTCGGCCTCGCTGCGTTCGGCGGCGCCGAGGGCGTGCCCGGCCTCGATCAGCTCGCGCAGCGCGGGGCTGAGTCCGTCGGACGAATCGCGGTACTCGGTTGCGAACGCGCTGGCCGCACCGGCGGCGACGATCACGTCCCAGGCGTCGCCCAGCCCGTCGCACTCGGACGGAAGATCGAGGTCCGAGACCTGCCCGCCCGCAGCCGTGATCGCCGCCGCGGTCTCCTCGATGGCGCGTTGCCCGGCCGGCGAGACGCGCCCCCACTCCGGCGTACGCACCACGCCGATGCGCAGCGGCTGCGCGGGCGCGTCGAGCGCCGCGGACTGCGTGGTGCTGAGCACCGCTCCGACGAGCGCGAGGTCCTCGATGCTGCGCGCGAACCAGCCGACGGTGTCGAGCGCGGTGGCCAGCGGGTGGACGCCGTCGCTGTTGACGAAGCCGTAGGTCGGCTTGAAGGCGAAGATGCCGCAGAACGCTCCGGGCCGAATCGTCGAACCGCCCGTCTGGGAGCCGAGGGCGATCGGGACCATGCCGTCCGCGACGGCCGCCGCGGAGCCGCTCGACGATCCGCCGGGGGTGTGCTCGGGCTGGTGCGGATTTCGGGTCGGGCCGGGTGTGCGGAAGGCGAACTCCGTCGTGACGGTCTTGCCGAGGACCAGCGCGCCTGCCTCGCGCAGCGCGGCCACGGCGCCACTGTCACGCTCGGGCTGGTGACCCTCGTAGAGCGGGGAGCCGTACCCGGTCGGCAGCTCGGCGGTATCGAAGATGTCCTTCACGCCGAACGGCACGCCGTGCAGCGGTCCGGCGGGCGTGGCTGCGTCGGCCGCCCGGGCGCGCTCGATGGCATCGTCGGGATCGATGGCGGCCCAGGCGCGGATCAGCGGCTCGCGCTCCTCGATGCGCGCGAGACAGGCGCGGACGAGCGCCTCGGAGGTCAGCGAGCCCTCGGCGATGCGACGCGCGGCCTCGCTCGCGCTGAGGCGGGCAGGGTCGGCGGCGTGGTCGCTCGGGACTGTCACTGGTCGGGGCTCCTCCGCTGCGGCGCTCGCGCTATGCTACGCGCCGCTGCGCCGCGCAGGCAGGCGCACGAGGCATCCCGCACGCAGCGGAGGGGATGAACCATGGCCCAACGGCGGATCCCGCGCCCGTTCAATCTGCTCTGGGGCGGCGGCAGAATCGTCGAGGAGGCGTCGATCGAAGGCGGCCTCCACGCACCCTCGCTGCAACTGATGCGCTACGAAACCGGCGAGAAGGCCGGCCAGCTGGCGATCCGCTTCGCCGCCTATGACCCGGAGGGGGAACTCGAGCGGCGCTCCCTGATCATCAACGAGCGCGAACTGCGGCCGCTTCGCAAGGAACTCGATCGCACGCCGCGGCTCAAGGCGCTGCTGCGCCAGTTGCTCGAGGACGACGAGTAGGCGCGTAGTCCGGCGCGTGTCGCACCTTCGCGGGCTTCGCGGGCTGCCCGGCGCGCGCGCCGCTTTCCAGATCGCGCTCGGCCTTGCCATCGTCGCGGCGCTCGCCGTCCTCGCGTTGCGGTCGGGAGACTCGCCTGGCATCGAGATCGAGCGGCGCGACCCGAGCCCCGGGATCGACGAGATCCGCGTCGACGTCGCGGGCGCGGTGCTGCAACCGCGGGTGGTCGTCGCCGCGCCCGGCGACCGCGTCGCCGACGCGATCGCCCTCGCGGGCGGGCTCGCCCCGGACGCCGACACGGCCCCGCTCAACCTCTCGCGCCGCGTCGTCGACGAGGACGTCGTGCGCGTGCCGCGGATCGGCGAGACCGCCGCGCTGCTCGACGTGAACAGCGCCACGCGCGCCGACCTCGAGGCACTCCCCGGCATCGGCGCTGCCTACGCGGCGGCGATCGTCGCCGAGCGCGAGCGCGCCGGGCCGTACGAGACGACGGACGACCTGACGGCGCGGGGCGCGATCCCGGAGCACGTCTACGAGGACATCCGCGACATGGTCACGGTGCGATGACGAAACGCCTTCCGGCACTGCCACTGGCGGCGGCGGCGTTCATCGCCGGATCCGCCGGCGGTGTGCTGATCGGGGGGCCCTGGCCGCTGATGCTGCTGGTGGCCCTTGCCGCGGCCACGGCCACCGCCTTGACGAGTCTCGGACGAGGCGGCTACGCCCGCGCGCTGCTGGTGCTGCTCGCGGTCGCGGCGGTCGCCGCGGCCGGCCACGCGCGGGGCAGCGAGGCGGACGCGAGGCCCCCGCCGCCCCTCGCCAGCCTCGAGGGCGTGCACGAGATCAGCGGAGTGGTGCGCTCCGACCCGCGGGTGTCGGGGGCGATCACCCGCCTCGATCTGCGCGTCGACTCGATCGACGGCGCGGCGGCGGAGGGTGGCTTGCGGCTCACGCTGCCGGCGCCACGGCAGCCGCTGCGCGCGGGCGACCGGATCCTGGCGACGGTGGAGGTGGAGCGCCCCGGCGCGTTCGAGGAGTTCGACTACGCCGCGTTCCTGCGCAGCCGCGGCATCCACGCCGTCGCCGCCTACCCGGAGCGCTGGACACTGGTCGAGCGCGACGCCGAGCACGCAGCCGTCGACGCGCTGCGCGCCATGCGGCGCTGGGCGCTCGGCAACATCGAGCGCGCCTTGCCGGAGCCGGAAGCCTCGCTCGCGGCGGGCATGCTGCTCGGGCGGCAGCGCACGATGCCCGCCGCGCTGGAGGAGAACCTGCGGCGCACCGGCACGACGCACCTGCTGGTGGTGTCCGGGCAGAACATCGCGCTGCTCCTCGGGACGGCGGTCGGGCTGCTGAGCGCGGTGGTCGCGAGGCGGCAGGCGGCGCTGATCGCGCTCGCGCTGCTGCCCGGCTACGTGGTGCTCACCGGGGCCGAGCCGCCGGTGGTGCGGGCGGCGATCATGGCCGTCGGGATCGCGATCGCCGCCCGTTCCGGCAGACGCACGCCCGCCTGGATCTACCTCCTCTACGCGCTCGCGCTGATGCTCGCGCTGCGGCCGCTGCTGATCCGCGACGTCGCCTTCCAACTCAGCGCGACGGCGACCGCCGGCGTGCTGCTGCTCGCCCCGCCGCTGCGTGACCGCGCCCTCGCACGCCTTGGCGTCGCGCCGGGCGGACTCGCGGCCGGATTCGCCGAGGGCGCCGCGGTCGCCGTCGGCGCCTCGCTCGCGGTGCTGTCGGTGCAGGCTGCGGCCTTCGGGACGCTGCCGTTGCTGCAGGCGCCCGCCAACGTCGTCGTCGCGCCGCTCTACGAGGCGACCGTGCTGGTCGCCGTGCTCGCGGCGCTGCTCGGCTGGCTCGATCCGATCGCGCGAGTCGTCGAGGTCGCCGGCGTGTTCGCCCCCGCTGCCTTCGTCGCGGCCGTCGAGGCGATGGCCGCGCTGCCCCTTGCGACGGTCGAGCTGCGCCCGCCGCCGCTCGCGGCGGCCGGCTGGTTCGCACTGCTCGGCGGCCTCGTCTGGCTGCTCAACCGTGGGACGACGCAGATCTCGCTGCCGGGGCAGCGAGCGCGCCTCGCGGCGCCGGTCGCACTCGCGACGGCCGCGGCGGGCCTCTGGCTGGCGGTGCTCACGCCCTCGGACGGACTCGCGAGCGTGACCGTGCTCGATGTCGGACAGGGGTCGGCGATCCTCGTGCGCGACGGCGGCGCGGCCGTGTTGGTGGACACCGGGCCCGCCGACGGCGCGGTGCTGACGGCGCTGCCGCGCGCCCTCGAGGGCCGCAGTCTCGACGCCGTGCTGCTCACGCACGGCGACAGCGACCACGCGGGCGGGCTCGCGGAGCTGGAGCGCCGCCTCCGCCTCGGAGTGCTGCTCGGCAGCGAGGACGCGCTCGCCGCCGTCGCGCCGGAGGGCGGCGCGACGGGAACACAGGCGCTCGACATCGGCGACCGCATCCGGCTCAGCGAGCGGACCTCGATCGAGGTGCTCTCTCCGCCGGTCGTCACGGCGGGACGTGCGCACCGCGGCGCCAACAACCGCTCACTGGTGCTGCTGGTGACGATCGGGGAGCGGCGCATCCTGCTGCCCGCCGACATCGAGGCTCCCGCCGAGCAGTGGCTGGCCTCGAGCGGCCTCGACCTGCGCGCGGACGCGCTGGTGCTGCCGCACCACGGCTCGCGCACCTCGTCGAGCGCCGTCTTCCTCGAGGCGGTCGACCCGAGGGTGGCGATCGTCTCGGTCGGCGCGCGCAACCCGCACGGCCATCCGCACCCCGAGGTGCTCGAGCGCTACGCGGGGATCGCGCTCTACCGCACCGACGAGCACGGCGACGTGACGCTGCGCTCCGACGGCGCGCGACTGTGGGTACGGAGCTCGCGCTAATCGCGTGCTAGGGTGATCGCAGGGCAACGAGCGGGGGCCAGCGATGGTCAGTCGGCGGCACGGGCGCGGCCTCGAGGAGCTGCGGGCGCTCACGATCGAGACCGGCGTGCTGCGGCACGCCGAGGGCTCCGCGCTGATCTCGATGGGCGACACGCGCGTGCTCTGCGCGGCCAGCGTCGAACCCGGCGTGCCGCGCTGGCTGCGCGGCAGCGGCTCCGGCTGGGTGACCGCGGAGTACGGGATGCTGCCGCGCGCGACGCACACGCGCGGCCGCCGCGAGGCGCGCGAGGGCCGGCAGAGCGGACGCTCGCAGGAGATCCAGCGGCTGATCGGCCGCTCGCTGCGCGCCGCGCTCGACCTCGATCGCCTCGGCGAGCAGACGATCACCGTCGACTGCGACGTGATCCAGGCCGACGGCGGCACCCGCTGCGCGGCGGTCACCGGCGGCTGGGTGGCGCTCGCGTTGGCGGTCGACTGGCTCGACCGAGGGGGCGCGATCGCCGCCACGCCGCTGACGACGCAGGTCGCGGCGATTTCGGTCGGCCTCAGCGGCGGGATGGCGCTGCTCGACCTCGACTACGACGAGGACTCGAGTGCGGAGACCGACTTCAACGTCGTGCAGCTCGGCACCGGCAAGCTTGTCGAGGTGCAGGGCACGGCGGAGCGCGCGCCGTTCTCGCGCGGCGACCTCGACCGCGTCGTCGCGGTCGCCTCGGCAGGCATCGCGGAGCTGTTCGAGGCGCAGCGCGAGGCGGTCGGCGCGGAGCGCGCGGCCCGCCGCTGACTCGCTACCAGAACCCGCCCGGGTTCACGTAGTCGCCAAGGAACGTGCCGCCCAGCACGTGGATGTGCGCGTGCTCCTGCGACTGCTTTGCCTCCCAGCCGAGGTTGGAGACCAGCCGGTAGCCGTTCGGGCAGTGCTCGCGGCCGACTTCCGAGGCGATGCGCCCCACCTCGGCGATCAGGTCGCTCTCCCAGAGCTGCGCCTGGGTCATGTGCTCCTTGGGGACTGCGAGCAGCATGATCGGCACCCAGCGCAGCTGGTTGCGGAAGACGATCACGCGCTCGGAGTCGTGGAGCACGTCGGCGGGGGCCTGCCCGGCGATGATCCGGCAGAAGATGCAGTAGCGCTCGAATGTGATCGGCAATACCTTCCACGCGGCGACACCACGGCCCGGCGAAGCCCCGCCGCAGCCTACCCGCGGCCCGCCGGGAGCGGCTACCCCGGCGCAACCGAGGAGACGACCCATCGTCGAGATCGCCCCGTTCCGCGGGCTCCGCTACGACCCCGCGCGCGTCGACCCCGACGCCGTCATCGCCCCGCCCTACGACGTGGTCGACGAGGACGAGGTAGCCGCGCTGCACGCCAGCTCGCCCTACAACATCGGTCGCGTCGAGGCGCCCCGGGGCGGCGACGAGCGCTTCGAGGAAGCCGCGGCCGCGCTGCGCGCCTGGGAGGCCGAGGGCGTCCTGCTGCGCGAGTCCGCGCCCGCGCTCTACGCGTATGAGCAGCGCACGCGCATTGAGGGCGACGACGGCCCGCGCCGCGTGCGCCGCGGCTACTTCGCGCGGCTGCGCCTGACCCCCTACGAGGACGGCGAGGTGCTGCCGCACGAGCGCACGATGGCCGCGCCGAAGGCGGAGCGGCTGGCGTTGATGGAGGCGACGCAGGCGAACGTCAGCCCGATCCTCGTGATCTCCGGCGCGAGCACGGACGCCACGACGCTGCTCGCGGAGATCGCCGCGCGCGAGCCGGCCTTCGCCGCCACGGATGGCCGGGGCGACGAGCACCGCCTGTGGGTGATCGACAACCCCTCGGAGATCGCGGGGCTCGTCGAGGCAGCGGCATCCGCGCCGGTCACGATCGCCGACGGCCACCACCGCTACGAGACGGCGCTCGAACACCTCGAGGGCCGCGACGAGGAGAGGCGCCGCTGGATGCTCGCCTGCCTCGTGCCGGCGAACGCCCCGGGCCTCGACATCCTGCCGACGCACCGGCTCGTGCCGGGCGTGCTGATCGATGCCGGCCTGGTCGAGCGACTGGAGCAGCTCTACGCCGCCGAACCATTCGAAGACGCCGCCGGCCTCCCGGGCTCCGAGGCGGCGCGGCGGCTCTGGGAGGCCGTGCGGGCGGAGGCGTCGCAGCCGGGCACCTTCGGCGTCATCGGGCTGCCGGACGGCGGCCTGCACCTGCTGCGCCCGCGCTCGCCCGAGGCGATCGCTGCGCTGATGCCGGCCGACTGGTCCGAGGCGTCGCGCTCTCTCGACTCCCAGATCCTCAACCAGACCATCCTCGATCCGCTGCTCGGCATCGACGCCTCGGAGTTGCGCGCCGGACGCGTGCAGTTCAGCGAGGACGCCGGACACGCCTCTGGGTGGGTGCGGGACGAGCCGGGCCGTCTCGCCTTCCTCGTGAATCCGCCGGGCGTCGAACGGGTCGTCGCGATGGCGAGCGCCGGTGGGGTGATGCCGCAGAAGGCGACCTACTTCTACCCGAAGCTCGCGACCGGGATGGTCCTCAACCGCCTCGACTGATTCGCCGGGCTACGTGAGGTTGATCAGCCGCACGCCGAAGATCGCGTCGAGCGTCTCGAGGGCGGCGCGCTCGGAGACATCCAGCGGACGGTCGATGCCGAGCACCATCAGCGCCCGGCCCTCCTCGCCGCTGGCCACGGACATGAAGTTGATGTTGATCGACCAGTCGCCGAGCAGGCTCCCGACGCGCCCGACGATGCCCGGACGGTCGACGTTCTCGACCGCCAGCACGTAGGGCGTCGCGCTGGGCGCGATCTCCACCTCGAAGCCGTCGATGCCGACGATGCGCACTCCGGCCTGGGTGTGGGTGGCGGCGACGCTCGTGGACCCGCTGTCCGAGATGACGCGTACGACCACGAGGTTCGCGTAGGGCTCACGCGCCGCGCCCCGATCCTCGACGATGCCGAGCCCGTGCTGCCGCGCCTCCTGGTCGGCGTTCACGATCGTGACCTTGCCGTGCGAAACGGGCTCCAGCACGCCGACGATCGCGGCGGCGCGCAGCGGACCCAGCTCGTGGTTCGCGATCTCGCCGAGGTAGTCAATGCGCAGTTGCGCGAGCTGGCCGCCCTGCAGCTGCGACGCGACGCTGGCGGCGACCTCGGCGGCGTCGAGGTAGGGCCCGATGATCGCCATCGTCTCCGGATCCACCAGCGGGGCGTTGACCGCAAAGCGGGCCGGCCGCCCGGCGAGCACCGCCAGCACCTCGTCGACCACCTCGACGGCGGCGCGGTCCTGCGCCTCGGCCGTGGAGGCGGCGAGGTGCGGCGTCACGACGACGCCGTCCGTGGCCGTGAGCACGTTGCCGATCGCAGGCTCCTCGCTGAAGACGTCGATGGCGGCGCCGGCGATCACGCCGCCCTCGACGGCCTCGTGCAGCGCCTGCTCGTCGACGAGCGCGCCGCGCGCGGTGTTCACGAGGTAGGCGCCGGGCTTCATGCGCGCCAGCTGCTCGCCGCCGATCAGGCCGCGCGTGCCCTCGTGCAGCGCGGTGTGCAGCGTCACGAAGTCGGACCGCTCCAGCAGCTCGTCGAGCGAGACCAGCTCGACGCCGATCGAGGCCGCGCGCTCGCTCGACACGAACGGGTCGTGGGCGATGACGCGCATCTCGAAGGCGCGCGCGCGTGCGGCGACGCCGGAGCCGATGCGCCCGAGGCCGACGACGCCGAGCGTGTGCCCGGCCAGCTCGACGCCCTGCAGCCTGCTGCGCTCCCAGCGGCCCTCGCGCAGCGACGCGTGGCCCTGCGGCACGTTGCGCGCGACCGCGAGCAGCATCGCGAAGGCGTGCTCGATGGCGGACATGGTGTTGGACAGCGGTGCGTTGACGACGACCACGCCGCGCGCCGTCGCGGCATCGAGGTCGATGTTGTCGACGCCGACCCCGGCGCGGCCGATCACTTCGAGCTGCGGGGCGGCCTCGATGATGCGCTCGGTAACCTGGGTCTGGCTGCGCACGATGATGCCGGAGACATCGGCGACGGCCTCGATGAGCTCGTCCTCGCTCAGGCCGGTGCGGACGACGGCGTCGTGACGTTCCCGCAGGCGCTCGATGCCCTGCTCGGCGATCTGGTCGGCGACGAGGACGGTCGCCATCAAGCGGCCTCCCGTTGCGTTGCGCCCTACCCGCCGGCCGCCGCCGGCACGGCGTGGCCGAGCTTCGCGAGGCTGCCGCGCAGCGCCTCGAGGCCGCCGCGCACGTCCTCGTCGGTCGTGTAGCCGAGGTGGCCGAAGCGGATGATCTGGCCTCCGAGGCTGGCCTGCCCGCCTGCGAAGACGGTGTCGTAGTCCGTGCGGGCGATCGCCCGGATCTCGTCGGCGGCGAGGCCTTCGGGCGGCAGCATGGCGGTCACGGTGTCGGAGCGGTAGCCCTCGGCAGCGTAGAGCTCGAGGCCGAGCGCCTCGAGACCGTCGCGGACGCGCTCGGCGGTCGCGTGGTGGCGCTGCCAGACGGCCTCGATGCCCTCGGCGCGCAGCATGCGCAGCGCCTGGCGCAGCTGGAACATCAGCGAGATCGCCGGCGTCCACGGCGTCTGCCCGGCCTCCTGCGAGCGCTGCGCGCGGCGCAGGTCGAGGTACATGCGCGGCGTGGTGCAGCGATCCTGCGCCTCCCAGGCGCGATCGCTGACGCTCACGAAGGCGAGCCCCGGCGCCGTCATCCAGCCCTTCTGCGAGCCGGACACGACCACGTCGAGGCCCCACGCGTCCGTCTCCAGCGCGATTGAGGACAGCGACGAGATCGCGTCGACGATCAGCAGCCGGTCGCGGGCGCGCACGACCTGCGCGATCTCCTCGAGCGGGTTGGTCACGCCCGTGGACGTCTCGTTGTGCGTCACGAGCACGGCGCGGA
Source organism: Chloroflexota bacterium (assembly GCA_009839925.1). Classification (GTDB taxonomy): domain Bacteria; phylum Chloroflexota; class Dehalococcoidia; order UBA2979; family UBA2979; genus VXMT01. The sequence continues at coordinate 7,458 of VXOS01000165.1, read as the reverse complement.
TCCCGGGGTCCGCGGCGAGGGCGTCGTCGATGCGGGCCGGGTCGGCGGCGCTGCCGTACGCGAACCCGAGGTGCACCGGGTCGCCGCCGTAGATGCGCACCAGCTCGAGGAAGCGCTCGCCGAAGACGCCGACGGTGACGACGAGCACGCGGTCCCCGGGGCCGACGTGGTTGACGACGGCGGCCTCCATGCCGGAGGTGCCGGAGCCGGTCAGGGTCAGCACGTCGTTCTCGGTGCGGAAGGCGTAGCGCAAGCCCTCGTGGAGCTCGCCGATCAGCTCGGCGAACTCCGGGCCGCGATGGTTGATCATCGGGGCCGAACCGGCCTCGACGACTTCCGCGGGAACGGGAATCGGACCCGGCGTACGCAGGTTCACGGCGCCTCCGGAGACGGGGATTCAGGTCGGCCGGCTGAGCGCGATCATCGTCCACCCGCACCCCGATAGCGTCAACGCGAGTGCATGCCCCTTCCAGTCATTCCTGCCTTCCCTTCCCGTCATTCCGGCCTTCCCCTTCCCGTCATTCCGGCGAAAGCCGGAATCCAGGTACGCCTATCCATCGGGGCCTTCGAGGGCGGGCGGGAGTCCTCCCCCTCACCCCTGCCCTCTCCCCAGGGAGAGGGGGCCGGAGGGGAGCGGATCGCGCGGCTCGTCCTCGCCGATCTGGTCGAAGGGGAGGAACTGCCGAATGCTTACCGCACGGCGGCGAGGAGGGCGACGGTGACGCCGTCGCCGCCCTCCTGGCGCGTGCCGGTTTCGTAGGCGGTGACCAGGGGGTGGCGGTCGAGCAGCTCGCGGACGGCGCTGCGCAGCGCGCCGGTGCCCTTGCCGTGGATGATGCGCACCCGCTCGCGGCCGGCGCGCGCGGCGTCGTCGAGGAACGCTTCCACCGAGGGCAATGCCTCCGCGACGATCTGGCCCCGGATCTCGATCTGCTCGGGGGCGCTCGGCGCGGGCGGGGTGCGCACCGCGACGATCACCTCGCCGTCGGGCTGCTCGATGCGCTCGACCTGGGCGAGGCGCACGCGGGTGCGCAGCGCGCCGAGCTGCACCTGGAACTCGCCCGCCTCGTCCGGCTCGCTCAGCGCCTCGCCCGGCGATCCGATGCCGCGCAGCCAGACCTGCGAGCCGATCTCCGGCTCCGGCAGCGTGCGCGGCGCCCTGACCGCCGCCGGGAGGGCGTCGGCGACAGGCTCCGGCGGCGGTTCGGGCGCGAGCGCGGCGGCGGCCTCGCGGGCGCGTTCGAGATCGGCCGCGGCCTGCTCGAGGCGCGCCGACTCCACCTCGCGGCGCGCGCGCTGCAGCATCCGCTCCGCGTCGCGGACCTCCTCGCGGACGCGCTCGCGCGACTCGGCGCGCAGCCGCTCGCCCTCGTCGGCCAGCGCCGCCAGCTGCTGCTCGAGGTCCGCGCGCAGCTCCTCGGCGGCGTCGCGATCGGCGGCGGCCCGGGCGGCGCGGTCCTCGGCGGCGCTCAGCTGCGCGCGCAGCTCGCCGAGCACGGCCTCGAGGTCGCGCTGCTCGTGCGAGAGCCCCTCCCGCGCCGCCTCGACGATCGCGCCCGGCATGCCGAGCCGCTCGGCGATGGCGAGCGCGTTCGACTGGCCCGGCACGCCGATGCGCAGCCGGTAGGTCGGCGCGAGCGTCTCCACGTCGAACTCCACCGAGGCGTTGCGCACGGCCGGGTCGCGATGCGCGAACAGCTTCAGCTCGCTGTGGTGGGTGGTCGCGATCAGCGTCGCGCCCGCCTCGATCAGCCGCCCGACGATCGCGATCGCCAGCGCCGCGCCCTCGGTCGGGTCGGTGCCCGCCCCCAGCTCGTCGAGCAGCACGAGGGAGCGTTCCCCGGCGCGCTCGAGGATGTCGATGATCGCGGTGACGTGGCCGGAGAAGGTGGAGAGCGACTGCTCGATCGACTGCTCGTCGCCGATGTCGGCGAAGACGGCGTCGTAGACGGGGATGCGGGTGCCCTCGTCGGCCGGTACGGGCAGACCGGCGAGGGCCATCAGCGAGAGCAGGCCGGCGGTCTTGAGCGCCACCGTCTTGCCGCCGGTGTTCGGCCCGGTGATCAGCAACGCCCGCGTCTCGCCGCCCGCCTCGATGGTGACGGGCACCACCTCCCCGTCGAGCAGCGGGTGGCGCGCCCCGACGAGGAGCAGTGCGGCGGGCGCCTCGACGAGCCACGGCACGTCACTGCCCGCCTCTGTCAGATCCGAGGCGTCCAGCTCCTCGGCGAGGCTCGCCTTCGCCAACGCGAGGTCGATCCTCGCGAGGCGCTCGACCGCGTCGACCAGCTCGTGCTCGGCCTCGCCGGCGGCCTCGGAGAGCGTGCGCATGATGCGCTCGATCTCGTGGCGTTCCTGCGCCTGCAGCTCGCGCCAGCGGTTGCCGAGGTCCACAACGGCGAGCGGTTCGACATAGATCGTCGCGCCGGAGGCCGAGGTGTCGTGAACGATGCCGGGCACGGCGCTTCGCGACTCCGCACGGACGGGCAGCACGTAGCGTCCGTCGCGCAGCGTGACGATCGGATCCTGGAGGGCGGGACGCAGCGCCGAGGAGCGCAGCAGCGCCTCCATGCGCTGCTGCAGGCGGCCGTGCACGGCGTCGCGTTCGCGGCGGATCGTCTCCAGTTCGCGGCTTGTCGAGTCGCGCACCTCGCCGCGCTCGTCGACGGCGGCGGCGATCAGCCCGCGAAGCGCCTCGAGGTCGGCGAGCCCGGCAGCGCGCGTCGAGAGCAGCGGCGTCTCCTGGCGCACGCGCGCGAAGGTGCGCCGGATCCGCGTCGAGGCCCTCGCGAGGTCGGCGATCTCCAGCAGCTCGGAGGGCGCGAGCACCTGCCCGCGCCCCGCCGCGCGCGCGGAGGCTCGCACGTCGCGCACCCCGCCCAGCCCCACCTCGACGCGCAGGGTGCGCAGGCGCACCGCCTCGGCGGTTTCGCGCTGGCGGCGGACGGCGCGATCGCGGTCGGCGACGGGCCGGAGGTCCAACGCCAGCGCGCGCCCGGCGGAAAACGAGGTCGCGCGTGCGAGCCGTTCCCGGATCGCCGGGAACTCGAGGATGGCGAGCGCCTTATCGTCCAGCAGAAGCCTCCGACCCGCCCTCACAGAGTGCGGCCAGCGTGGCGGCGACGTGGCGGTCGTCGCCCGGCTCGACCGTGCGCGGGTCGAGCAGCACCGCGCCGCGCTCGATGCGGGCGACGATCGGCGGGTCGGCCTGACGCAGGGCGGCGGCGAAGGCGTCCGCGCCGCCGGGCGGCGCGGCGATCGCGCAGACCGGCGACTCGAGGCCCTCGCCCGGCAGCGAGCCGCCGCCGATCATCGAGCGCGCCGTATCGAGGGAGGCGCCCGCCGCGTCGCCGCAGGCGCGCGCCCAGCGCCGTGCGCGCCGCCGCAAGCCGTCCGCCGGTGCGGCGATCATGCGCCAGATCGGGATCTCCTCGATGGCCTCGCCGCGCGCGTAGTGGCCGAGGGTGGCGGCCAGCCCGGCGATCGAGGCCTTGTCCATGCGCACCGCGCGAGCGAGCGGGTGGCGCTGCATCGTCGCGATCGTGCGCTCGCGTCCCACCGCGACGCCGGCCTGCGGGCCGCCGATCAGCTTGTCGCCGGAGAACAGCGTCACATCGACGCCGGCGGCGACCGAGTCGCGCACGAGCGGCTCCGCGCCGAGCCCGTACTCGCGAGGATCGAGCAGCGCGCCGCTGCCGAGGTCGTCGATCAGCAGCAGTCCCCGCTCGCGGGCGAGCGAGGCGAGCGAGGGCAGCGGCGTCTCCTCGGTGAAACCGACGACGCGGAAGTTCGAGGCGTGGACGCGCAGCAGCGCGACGGTGCGCTCGCTGATCGCCTCGGCGTAGTCGCGCAGGTAGGTGCGGTTCGTCGTGCCGACCTCGACGAGGGTCGCGCCGGACTGGCGCATCACGTCGGGGATGCGGAAGCCGCCGCCGATCTCGACGAGCTGGCCGCGCGCGATCACCACCTCGCCGCCGGCGCAGAGCGCGGACAGCGCGAGCAGCACCGCCGAAGCGTTGTTGTTGACCGCGATCCCGGCCTCGGCGCCCGTGACGCGCGCGAGCAGCTCGGCGAGGTGGCTGAAGCGCGATCCGCGCTCCCCGGCGTCGAGATCGAACTCGAGGTTGGAGTAGCCCTCGGAGGCGGCGGCCATCGCGGCGATCGTCGCGTCCGAGAGCGGCGCGCGCCCGAGGTTGGTGTGGATGATCACGCCGCTCGCGTTGACGACGCGGCGCAGGCTCGGCTCGAGGCTCGCCGCGCGGTCGGCCACCGCCTCGGCGGCCGACTGCTCGGGCAGCGCGCCCGAGCGCTCGATCTCGGCACGGTAGTCGTCGAGCACCTCGCGGGCGACGCGCACGATCGCCTCGTGGCCGTGTCGCTCGGCGAGCGGGGCCACGCGCGGGTGCGTCAACAGCCGCTCGATCGCGGGCAGCTCGCGGTACGGGTTCGTCGTCATCGTCGCGTCCTCACGCAACCACGCGCCCTCCGGGGGCGTCAATGAGCACTGTCGATTGTACGTTCGCGCTCCCGCCCTGCCGAGGGCGGGCCGCCTGCGCTATCTTCGCGGTCGACCCGTGCTCGCGAGGGAGGCAGGCCGTGGACTTCACGCTCTCGCCGGAGGTGGACGCGTTGCGCCGCCGGATCCGCGACTTCACGGAGACGCGGATCATCCCCCTCGAGGCCGACCCGGACTCCTGGGACGAGCACGAGAACATCCGCCTCGACCTGCTTGAGGAAGTCCGCGCCGAGGTCAAGGCGCAGGGCCTGTGGGCGCCTCAGATGCCGCGCGAGCGCGGCGGACTCGGCCTCGGCGTGGCGGGCATGGCGGCCTGCTACGAGGAGATGGGCCGCTCGCTGTTCGGCCCCGTCAGCTTCAACTGCGCCGCGCCCGACGACGGCAACATGATCCTGCTCGAGCGCGTTGGGACCGAGGCGCAGAAGGATCGCTGGCTCGACCCGATCATCGAGGGCCGCGTGCGCTCCGCCTTCGCGATGACGGAGCCGGCGCCGGGCTCCGGCTCGGACCCCTCGATGATGCTGACCACCGCCGAACGCGACGGCGACCATTGGCGCATCAACGGGCGCAAGTGGTTCATCACGGGCGGGGCGGAGGCGCGGCACTTCATCCTCGTCGCGCGCACCAGCGACGACGAGCGCCGCGGGCTGACCGCCTTCCTCTTCGACGCCGATCAGCCCGGCTGGGAGATCGAGCGACGCATCCCGATCATGGGTCCCGAGGAGCACGGAGGGCACTGCGAGCTGCGCTTCGACGACCTCGTGATCCCCGACGACCAGCGGCTGATGGAGGTGGGCGAGGGGCTGAAGGCGACGCAGATCCGGCTCGGCACGGCGCGGCTGACGCACTGCATGCGCTGGCTCGGCATGGCGCAGCGCGCGATGTCGATCGCCGCGGACTACGTGCGCGACCGCGAGAGCTTTGGCCAGAAGCTCCACGAGCACGAGGGCGTGCAGTGGATGCTCGGCGAGGTCGCGATGGCGATCGAGGTCGGCCGCCTGCTCACGATGCGCGCGGCGTGGCGGCTCGACCAGGGCGACTTTGCGCGCCAGGACGTCTCGATGGCCAAGATCCACGTCTCCGAGACGCTGCACAAGGCCGTCGACACCGCGATCCAGCTCTGCGGCGCGCGCGGCTACTCGAAGGACACGCCGCTGGAGTGGATGTACCGCTACGCCCGCCAGGCGCGGCTCGTCGACGGCGCCTCCGAGGTGCACAAGATGGTGCTCGCCCGCCTCTACATGGAGGAGCAGCACGACTTCTGGAGCTGGCGGTGAGCGCCACGCCCCCGCTTGACCTCGCCGACGAGGCGACGCGTGACGCCCTCGCGGCCTGGCTCGCCGCTGCGGCCGGCGCCGGCGGCGCGCGCATCGAGGACTCCACACCGCTCACCGGCGGCGCGATCCACCAGCACTGGCGCATCGACGTGGCCTTCGATGGCGGGCCACTCGGCGGGGATGCGGTCGCCCTCGTGCTGCGCGCCGAGGGCGACGCGACGCTGGAGGAGAGTCACAGCGTCGAGCAGGAGTTCGCGATCGCGCGCGTGGCCTTCGAGGCAGGCGTCGCCGTGCCGGAGCCGCTCTGGCAGTGCGATGACGCCGTCCTCGGGCGCGCCTTCTCGATCTGGCGCTTCGTCGAGGGCGTCGCGGCGGGGCACCTGCTCGTGCGCGACGAGACGCTGGGCGGCCCGCGGCCAGCGCTGCTCGCTCAGATCGGCGCGGAGCTGGCGCGCATCCAGACGATCGAGCCGGGACGGGCCGGCCTCGACTGGCTCCCCGTGCCCGAGCCGAGCCCGGCGCTGGCCGCCGTCGCCGAGTACCGGGCCGCCCTCGACGCGCACCCGAGGCCCCGCCCGGCGCTGGAGTGGGGGCTGCGCTGGCTGGAGCGCGAGGCGCCGGAGACGGAGCGCCTCGTGCTGGTCCACAGCGACTACCGGACCGGCAACTTCATCGTCGGCGAGGGCGGGCTGCGGGGCGTCCTCGACTGGGAGTTCGCGCGCTGGGGCGACCCGCTCGACGACCCCGGCTGGCTGAGCGCCCGCGCCTGGCGCTTCAACCGCTACGACCGCCGCGCCGGCGGCCTCGGCGACCTCGCCGACTTCGAGCGCGGCTACGGTCGCGCGCTGCCGCCGCGGGCGCTGCACTACTGGGAGGTGATGGCGCACATCCGCTGGGCCGTGATCGCGATCCACCAGGGCGAGCGCCACAGCAGCGGCCGCCAGCCCTCGCTCGAGCTCGCCCTCACCGGCCGCATCGTCGACGAGATCGAGCTGGAAATCCTGACGCTGATCGAGGAGGGCGAGCGCGGCGAGTACGGCAGCGGCGCGGACACGGCGACAGCGCCGCCACCCGCCTCGGAAGACGCGGCCCCGGCGACCGACCCGCTCGACGGGGCCGCGCTGCTGGAGGCCGCGCGCGGCGCGCTGATTGACGATCTCGCGCCGCACGTCCCCGGCGGGCAGCGCTACGCGCTGCTGATGGCGGACAACGCGATGGGCATCGCCGCGCGCGAGCTCGAAGCGGGCGCCTCGCCGTAAGAGCGTCGGCAGCGCCAGATGGGTATAAGACCCAGGCCGAGCACGTGCGCGCCGCGCTGCGCGACGCCGAGGCGCGGTTGGCCGCCGGGATCCGCGCAGGCCGCTACGACGCAGGCCCGGAGCGGGACGCCCTCGCAGCCTGGCTGCGCGAGCGCAGTCTCGACGCCACGCGGGTCAGCAACCCGCGGTTCCTCGCCCGCCGCGGCTTCGCGTAGGACGGCTGCGCCCCGGCTCCCTCTCCTGGAGACCCTTGCGAAACCCCACAAGCCCGATCCGGCTCCCTCTCCCTGGGGAGAGGGCGGGGGTGAGGGGGAGGGCTCCCGCGCACCTCCGAAAGCCCCGATGGCGCAACGCAATTCCGAAAGGCGGACCCTCCCTCGCCCTGACCCTCTCCCTCGGGGAGAGG
>VXOS01000017.1 GCA_009839925.1 Chloroflexota bacterium | reverse complement strand
CCCCCCCCCCCCCCCCCCCCCCCTTTTTTTTTAACTCACCCGCCCCCCACCCCCACCACCCCGCGTACCCCCGCCGGCCGCGCCCCATGTGTAAACCACCCCGCCCACGGGGGGCGGGGGGGCGCAGCCCCCCACACAGACACGCCAGGGGAGAGGGGATCGGAGGGGCGCTACGCGCCGCGCGGATCGCGGCCGTAGCGGACCGCGAGCATCTCCGCGAGGATCGAGACCGCGATCTCCGCCGGCTCGCGGCCGCCGATGTCGAGCCCGATCGGCGCGCGCAGCCTCGAGAGCGCCTCGTCGTCGCAGCCCTGTTCGCGCAGCTGCTCCAGCCGCCGCTCGTGCGTGCGGCGGCTCCCCATCACGCCGATGTAGCCCGCCTCCGAGCGCAGCGCCGGGACCAGCGCCGGCACGTCGAACTTCTCGTCGTGCAGCAGCATCACGATGTAGGCGTGCGGCCCGAGATCGGCCGCCTCGATCGCCTCGTTGGGCCAACCGACGATCAGCTCGTCCGCGCTGGGGAAGCGCTCGCGCGTCGCGAACGCGGAGCGCGGGTCGACGACCGTGACGTGGAAGCCCGCCTCGCTCGCCATTCGCGCCAGCGGGGGACCGGCGAAGGCTGCGCCCAGCAGGAAGAGGTGCGGCGGCGGCCGGAACGCCTCGAGGAAGACGACGCGCCCCTCGCCCGGCTCGCCGAGCGTCAACCTGCGCGTGCCGCCTGCCTGCAGCAGGCCGTTGGCTTGCTCGGCGATCGCGCCGTCGAGGTCCGCGCCGATGCTGCCGGTCGTCGCGCCGTCCTCGAAGACGACCATGCGCCGCGCCGCGATCGAGGTCGGTTCGAGGCCGACCGCGAGCACGGCGGAGCGCTGGCCGATCAGCGCCTCGCGCAGCGCCTCCCAGACGGCGTCGGACCGGAACGGCTCGACGAGCACCTCGATCTCCCCGCCGCAACTGAGGCCGACCTCGAAGGCGAGCTCATCGGAGATGCCGTACTGCACGACCGCCGGCCGCTCGCCGTCCAGCACCTGCATGGCGTGCTCGAAGAGGTCGGCCTCGATGCAGCCGCCGCTGACGGAGCCGCTGACCTCGCCGGAGCGGGTCGCGCAGAAGCGCGCGCCCGGCAGCCGGGGCGCGGAGCCGCGCACCTCGGTCAGCGTCGCGATGGCGACCTGCTCGGACTGGCGTTGCCAGCGGTCCAGATCGTCCAGCACGTCCCGCATCGGCTCGCTCCGGCGCGCGGAGGCGTCAGGGCCGCGCGGCCCGCGGGCCGGAGTCGGCTCGCACTGCCTCGTAGTCCCGCCAGGTGTCCACGTCGCGCGGGAGCGGCCGGTCCACCTCGACGTCGTCGATCCAGTCCGGGTGGCGGTCGAGGATCTTCCAGGCGGCCTTGTCCCCGTGCAGCTCGTGCAGGAGGCCGAACAGCTCGCGCGAGAAGAGCAGCGGGTGGCCTCGCTCACCCTGGTAGGAGACGGCCATGATCCGTCCGCCCGTCCGCCGCCATTCGGCCACGAGGCGGTCGATGTCCTCCGTCTCCACGCCCGGCTGATCGCCGAGCGTGACAACCACGGCCGCAGCCTCCGGGTGCAGCGCGGCGAGCCCGGCCTGGTAGGAGGACGAGCAGCCGTCCTCGTAGTCGGGGTTCTCGACGACCTGCGCCCGCCCGAGCGTGAGTTGCGGGCGTACCTCGGACGAGGCTCCGCCGAGCACGACGGTTACGTGATCGAGGCTCGAGGCCGCCTCGACGGTGCGCACGACCCAGTCGACGAGGATCGTGTCGCGGTAGGGGAGGAGCTGTTTCGGCTGGCCGAGGCGGCTGGAGCTGCCCGCCGCGAGGACGAGCCCATGGACGGGCGCGCTCATCGCAGGGCCGCGGCGTAGCGCTCCGGCTCCTGCTCGAAGCGCTGGCGGCACACGGCCGCGCAGAAGTAGACCGTCTGCCCCTCGTGCTCGGTGGTGTGGCGCGCAGTCGCCACGTCGACCGTCATCCCGCAGATCGGGTCGAGCGCCTGCTCGCCGCTGGCGGAGGGGATGGGGGTGAGGATCAGCGGCTCCAGGGTGGACTCCGGCGCCTGCTCGGACCCCGCGGCGGGCATCGGCGTGAGGATCAGTGGCTCCCGGGCGGACGAGGCAGCCGGTTCGGGCTGCCTCGCGGGTTGGTCCCGGCGCACCTGCAGGATCTCGGCGGCGATGCTGAGCGCGATCTCCGAGGGCGTGACCGCGCCCAGGCTCAGCCCGGCGGGGCAGTGCAGCAGCCCCAGTTCGTCAAGTCCGAAGCCGCTCCCGCGCAGGTAGTGGAGGACGGCCTCGGCGCGCTTCACGCTCGCGACGAGGCCCACGTAGGCGGCCTCGGAGCGGAGTACGGCGGCCAGCGCATCCTCGTCGTACTGCCCCTGCGTGGCGACGACCACGTAGCTGTCGGCGCGCAGCCGCGCCGCCGTCTCATCGAGGTCCGTAAGCAGTACATCGGCGTCCGGGAACGCCTCCGCGCTCGCCCCGGGGTCGCTGACGGTGACATCGAACTCGATCAGCTTGCCCGCGCTCGCGAGGGCCTGCGCGAGCGGGGTCTCGCCGATCACGACCAGTTCGGGGCGGGGCAGGAACGGCTCCACGTAGATCTCCAGTGCGCCCTGGCTCTGGCAGGGCATCGCGAGCTCGATCACGCCCTCCTCGGGCTCGCCGTCGAGGTCGGGGTCGGGGCTGATGCGCAGCAGGCGCGGCTTGCCGTCCTCGATGGCCGCGAGCGCCTCGCGCAGCACCAGCGGCTGGGCGCAACTGCCGCCGACCCAGCCGCTGAACGCGCCCTCGCCGTCGATCAGCGCCTTCGCGCCGGGATAGGCCGAGGTCGGCCGCCGGCAGGCGACGACCGTCGCGAGGGCGAACGGCTCGCGCCGCTCGCGCAGCGCGACCGCCAGGCCGAGCGGGTCATCCGATGCCGACATGGCCGTCTCCGCAGGGGCGGCCGCCCGCCGAGCGGACGGCCGCCCCTTGCTACTCCGTGATCCCGTTCTCGCGCAGGATCGACCACACCTTGTCCGGCGTGATCGGGATGTCGATGTGGCGCACGCCCAGGTGCGACAGCGCATCCACCACGGCGTTGGCGATCGCCGGCGGCGCGCCGACCGTGGCCGACTCGCCGATGCCCTTCGCGCCCAGCGGATGGTGCGGCGAGGGTGTGACGGTGTTCGCCGTCTCCCAGGCCGGCGTCTCGACCGCCGTCGGCACGAGGTAGTCGACGAACGACGCACTGAGCGGGTTGCCGCTCTCGTCGTACGACAGCTCCTCGTAGAGCGCCGGCGCGAGGCCCATCGTCAGTCCGCCGTGGACCTGACCCTCGACGATCATCGGGTTGATGATGTTGCCGCAGTCGTCCACGGCGACGAAGCGGCGGACGTGGACCTCGCCGGTGCCCTTGTCGATGTCCACCACGCAGATGTAGCTGCCGAAGGGGAACGTCAGGTTGGGCGGGTCGTAGTAGGAGACCGCCTCGAGGCCGGCCTCCATCCCCTGCGGGTGGTTCGTGTAGGCGGCGAGGGCGATCTCCTGGATGGTGACGCCCTTCTCCGGGTCGCTTCGCACGAAGAAGCGGCCGGGCTCCCACTCCAGGTCGTCCTCGGTGACCTCCTCCGCCTCGAGCAGGTGCGCCGCGATCGCCCGCGCCTTGTCGCGCACCTTGCCCGCCGCGACGGCGCCCGCGGCGCCCGCGGTCGGCGTGCTGCGGCTCGCGTAGGTGCCGAGGCCGTACGGGGCGGTGTCGGTGTCGCCTTCCTCGACGGCGATGTCGCTGGCCGGGATGCCCAGCTCCTGGGCGATGATCTGGGCGTACGTCGTCTCGTGACCCTGCCCCTGCGACTTCGTGCCGAAGCGCGCGACCGCCTTGCCGGTCGGGTGCACGCGCAGCTCGCAGCTGTCGAACATCTTCAGTCCGAGGATGTCGAAGTGCCTCGACGGCCCCGCGCCCACGATCTCCGTGAAGCTCGAGATGCCGATGCCCATCAGCTCGCCGCGTTCGCGCTTCTCGGCCTGCTCGCGGCGCAGTTCGTCGTAGCCGATCGTCTCCATCGCGAGGTTGAGTGCGCCCTCGTAGTTCCCGCTGTCGTACTCCCAGTCGAAGACCGACTGGTAGGGGAAGGCATCCGCCGGGATGAAGTTCTTCTTGCGCACGTCGGCGGGGTCCATCCCGACCTCCGTCGCCAGCACGTCGACGAGCCGCTCGATGGCGTGGACGGCCTCGGTGACGCGGAACGAGCAGCGGTAGGCGATGCCTCCCGGCGGCTTGTTCGTGTACACGCCGTCGACCTCCGCGAAGGCGTTCTGGAAGTCGTACGAGCCCGTGCAGATCGAGAACAGACCGGCCGGGAACTGCGAGGGGTTGCAGGCGGCGTCGGTGTAGCCGTGGTCGGCGAGCGTCTTGATGCGCAGCGCCTTCAGCGTGCCGTCGCTGTCGGCGGCGATCTCGGCGGCCATGTGGTAGTCGCGGGCGAACGAGTCCGCCTGCAGGTTCTCGATGCGGTCCTCGATCCACTTCACGGGGTGCCCCGTGACGACCGCGGCGGCGACCGCGATCACGTAGCCGGGGTAGACCGGGACCTTGCCGCCGAAGCCCCCACCGATGTCCGGCGAGATGATCCGGATCTTCTCCTCGGACAGCCCGACGTGGCCCGCGACCAGCGCAAAGACCGTGCGGATCGCGTGCGGCGCCTGTGTCGTCATCCAGACCGTGAGCTGCCCGGTCACCGAGTCGAACTCCGCGACGCAGCCGCACGTTTCGATCGAGGCGACATGGATGCGCGGCAGATAGACGTCCTGCGAGACCGTCACATCCGCCTCCTCGAAGGCGCGGTCCGTCGCGTCGCGATCGCCGACCTCCCAGTGGAAGATGTGGTTGTCGGTCTTGCCCTCCTTGTCGTCGCGCAGCACGGGTGCATCGGGCTCGAGCGCCTTGAACGGGTCCATGACCACGGGCAGCGGCTCGTACTCGACCTCGACGGCCTCGACGCCGTCGGCGGCTGCGTAGCGGCTGGTCGCCACGACGGCGGCGACCTCCTGGCCCGCGAACATCACCTTGTCGACCGGGAGCACCATCTGGGTGTCCGACATCAGCGTCGGCATCCAGTGCAGGTTGAACTCCTTGAGCGTCTCGCCGGTGATCACGGCGAGCACGCCCTCCACCTCGAGGGCGGCGTCGCTGTTGATGCTCTTGATGCGGGCGTGCGCGTAGGGGCTGCGCACGATGTCCAGGTAGAGCATCCCCGGCCGCACGATGTCATCGACGTAGTTGCCGCGGCCGCGGATGAAGCGCGCGTCCTCCTTGCGCTTGACGCTGTGGCCCATGCCTCCGATTTCGGGGCTTGTCTCTGCGACCATGGCGTTAGCCCTCCCTGATGACGCGGCCCGCGTGTTGCACGGACTTCACGATGTTCACGTAGCCGGTGCAGCGGCAGAGGTTGCCGGAAATCGCCTGCCGCACCTCGTCCTCGCTGGGATCCTGGTTCTGCTCAAGCAGCGCGACGCTGGTGAGCATCATGCCCGGCGTGCAGAAGCCGCACTGCAGGCCGTGCTCCTCGGTGAAGCCCTGCTGGACGGGATGCAGCGCACCGTCCTGCTCGAGGCCCTCGACGGTGGTCACCTCGCTGCCGTTCGCCTGCACGGCGAAGACCGTGCAGGACTTCACCGGCACGCCGTCCAGCAGCACCGTGCAGGCGCCGCAGTGCGTGGTGTCGCAGCCGATGTGCGTGCCGGTCAGCTGCAGGTCCTCGCGAATCAGGTGGACGAGCAGCAGCCGAGGCTCGACGTCGATCTGCTGGGCCGCACCGTTCACCGTGACTTCGATCTGTGTCATCGGCCTACCCTCCTGCCCGCTCGACCGCTCGCCGCAGGGCTCGCAGGGTGAGCACCCGCACCATGTCTCGCTTGTACTCCTCGGAGCCGCGCAGGTCGGCCGCCGGGTCCGAGGCGGCCGCGGCCAGGTCGGCGGCGGCGCGCAGCGCGTCGTCGTCGAGGCTGCTTCCGGTAAGCGCGTCCTCGGCCTCGCTCGCGCGGATCGTCGTCGGCCCGACGGCGGTGAGGCCGATGCCGGCCGCGCTGCAACTACCGTTCGCGCGCGTGATCTGCACGGCGACGGCCGCCGTGGCGAAGTCGCCGACCTTGCGCTCCAGCTTCTCGTAGGCGCCCCCGCTCCCTGCCTCGGGCTGGGGCACGCGCACCTCGGTGAGGATCTCGCCCTCATCGAGCGTGGTCATGAACGGGCCGAGCAGCAGCTCGTCGATGGAGAGCGTGCGCGCGCCGCCCGGGCCGGCGACGCCTACCTCGGCGCCCAGCGCGGTCATCACCGAGCCGAGGTCGCCCGCCGGGTCGGCGTGGGCGAGCGAGCCGCCCGTCGTGCCGCGGTTGCGCACGAGCGGGTCCGCGATCACGGCGGCGGCGTCGGCGATCAGCGGATAGCGCGAGGCGATCAGCTCCGAGCGCTCCAGCGCCGAGTGGCGCGTCATCGCGCCGATGCGCAGCTGCCCGTCGGACTCCTCGATGCCGCTCAGCGAGTCGACGCCGTTGAGGTCCACGAGCACGGCCGGGGAGGCGAGCCGCAGCTTCATCAGCGGGATCAGGCTCTGGCCGCCGGCGAGCACGCGTGCGTCGGAGCCGTGCTCGGCGAGGAGTGCGAGTGCTTCGTCCAGCGTGGAGGGGGCGTGGTATTCGAACTGTCCGGGGATCATCGGGGTACTCCTTGGCGGTCGCCCGGTCGGATGCTACAAGGCAATCACGAGTCTAGTAGGAACCGACCCGCTTGTGGGGCGAGGAGTGGTGCGATGGAGATCAAGATCGAGAAGACCTTCAAGGTGAACGCGCCGATCGACAGCGTCTGGGCGTTCCTCACCGACCCCGAACAGGTCGTCCAGTGCATGCCCGGCGCCGAGCTGGACGAGATCGTCGACGAGCGCAACGTGCGCGGCCGCGTCGGCGTGAAGGTCGGACCCGTCGAGGCTCGCTATCGCGGCCAGGCGACCTTCGAGGAGCTCGACGAGGAGAGCCACCGCATCCGCGTGGTCGGCCAGGGCATGGGCGATGGCAGCGCCGACATGCAGCTGGCGGGCGAGCTGCGCGCGCTTGACGACGGCGGCACCGAGGCCGAGTTCGCGGCGGTCGTCAACGTCGGCGGCCGCATGGCGCAGGTCGGCTCGCGCCTGATCAAGTTCGTCTCGGACCGGCTCTTCCAGCAGTTCGTCTCGCGGGTCCGCTCGGAGCTGGAGACGTAGCGACCCTCCTACTGCGCAGGATCCAGCGGGAGCGTGGCCGGGTTGTCGGCGCCGAGGAGGATACTCCCGACCGACTCGTAGTGCTGCTTCGAGGCCGCGACATGGTGCTTCGCCACATTGAGGTCGCGGAGCGCGCGCTCGATGCGGTGCGCGGTGAAGATGGCGTTGGTGCCCGCGGCGTCGTAGAGCAGCTGCACCGCTCGCAGCGCCTCGTGCGCCGAGTGCATCAGCGCCAGCCGCGCCTCCCAGTTGAGCCGCACGGCGTCGGGGGCGTCGTTGTTCGCAGCGATCCACGCCTCCTCGACCGCCTCGAAGAGGAAAGCGCGTGCGCTCCGCACGATCGCCTCCGCCTCGGCGATCGCGCGCTGCACGTGCGGGCGGTTGCGCAGCAGCGTGGTCGAGTGCTTCGAATCGTGCGTCTGAGCGAGCGCGCTCAGATCCTCGATTGCACCACGCGCCATGCCGAGGGAGTTGCCGCCGTGCAGCGACCAGCCCCAGGCGCCGACGTACGGCCTGCGGTAGCGCGGCCCGGGGAACGGCGCCGGGTCGGCGTACCACATCGTCCGCTCCGCCGGTACGAAGAGGTCGCGCACGACGAAGTCGTTGCTGCCCGTGCCGCGCATGCCCATCACGTTCCACGTGTCGAGGACCTCGCCGTCCCCGTGCGGGATGAACGCGATGCGCTGCAGCGGCTCCCCGTCGGCGCCAACCCTCCGCGCGCCGCCAGGGCCGTCGAGGATCCCGAAGCCTCCGAGGATCCAGTTGGAGTGCATGACCCCACTGACGAAGTCCCAGCGTCCGTCGATGACGTAGCCGCCCTCGACCTCGACGGCGGTTGCCTGGGGCAGATTCGCGCCGCCGACCAGGATGTCCCGGGCGCCGCGACTCTCGAGGGCGCGCATGCCGGCGATCGCCTCGGGCGAAAGCCAGCCGAGCAGCGCCGACTCGAACGATCCGTTCTGCGCCAGCCAGCCGGCGGAGCCGTCGGCGGCGCTGATCAGCTCGATGGCGCGAATGGCGGTGGTGGGCTCGGCCTCCGCGCCGCCGTAGGCGGCGGGCGCCAGCAGCGTGAACAGCTTCGCCTCGGCCATCGCCTCAACGATGTCGTCGGGCAGCTGGCGCTCGGCCTCGATCGTGTCGGCGGCGGCACGGATCCGGGGCGCGATGGCCGCTGCCGCAGCTACGACGTCGAACATGGGAGGCCGAGTGTAGCAGCCGGGGCGTCGGCGTAGCGCCCGGCTACAGCGTGACCCCGGCGAGGGCCTGGCCCTGCTCGATCGCCCGGCGCACTTGGTCCGCCGAGGGCAGCTCGGCGTAGATGCGCAGCAGCGGCTCCGTGCCGCTGAAGCGCATCAGCAGCCACCAGCCGCCCTCCAGCGTGAAGCGGTAGCCGTCCAGCGTGTCGCGTGAGACGACGCGCAGCCCGGCGATCTCCGAGGGCGTCGCGGCGGCGGCCTGCTCCGCGATCGCGTCGCGCTCCTCCTCGCGCAGCGTGACGTCGACGCGGTCGTACTCGTGCGGCCCGAGCTCGTCGTACAGCTCCGCAAGGAGCTGCGAGGCTGGCTTGCCGGTCTGCACCATGTAGTCCAGCAGCAGCAGCCCGGACAGCACGCCGTCGCGCTCGGGGATGTGGCCGCGGAAGGCGTAGCCGCCGGATTCCTCGCCTGCGACGATCGCGTCCTCGTCGATCATCCTCGGGCCGAGGTGCTTGAACCCGACCGGCGTCTCGAAGACCGGGCAGTCGTGGCGCTCGCCGAGCAGGTCGACCATCCGTGTCGTCGTGATCGAGCGCACGATCGCGCCTCGCTCACTCCGCACCTCCAGCAGGTAGCGCACGAGCAGCGCGAAGACCTGGAGCTGGTTGAGGAAGCGCCCCTGCTCGTCGACCAGCCCGAAGCGATCGCCGTCGCCGTCCGTCGCGAGGCCGACATCGTGGCCGCCGCCCTCGAGCAGCCGCATCAGCGCGCCGAGGTTGGGGGCGATCGGTTCCGGCGCGCGCATGCCCGGGAAGGCCGGGTTTCGCTCGCCGTGTAGCTCGTGCACGCTCGTCGCGCCCTCGCCGATCGCCGCCGCCGTCAGCCCGCCGGCCGCGCCGTACATCGAATCGACGGCGACGCGCAGTCCGGCCTCGCGGATGCGCTCGAGGTCCACGAACTCCCGCAGCGAAGCGAGGTACGGCGGATTCGGGTCGAAGCGCTCGATCCGCGAGCGCGCGTCGGCGTCCACGTTCGCGACGCCGCGGGCTCCCGCGCCGTCGAGGATTGCGGGCACGGCCTGCTCGATCTCGCTCGTGACCTCGGGCGGGGCGGAGTTGCCGGCGGCTTGCTTGACCTTGAAGCCGTTCCAGCGCCCCGGGTTGTGGCTCGCCGTGATCACGACGCCCGCCGCCGCCTTGCGGTCGAGCACCGCGTGCGAGAGCGCGGGCGTCGGTGCGGCCCTCGAGGCAAGCGCGACGGCGATCCCGTTGGCTGCAAGGACCTCGGCCGCGGCGTTCGCGAAGGCGTCGGAGAGGAAGCGCGTGTCGTAGCCGACGACCGCGCCGCTGCGGGCCTGGCCCGTGCGCAGCAGCCAGCCGGCGGTCGCCTGCGCGACGGCGCGCACGTTCTCGAAGGTGTAGTCCTCGGCGATGACGGCGCGCCAGCCGTCTGTTCCGAAACGGATCTCCGCCATCAGGCCTCGCCCGCTCCGAGAGCCGACGCGGGACTCAAGACCTGACCCTCGCGGTAGACATCCTCCGGTTCCAGCAGCGTACCGGGGGGCGGCCGCTCTCCCGCCGCGACGGCCGCGCCGTGGGCAAGCACCACGCCCACGATGACCGCGCCCGCGCCGACTCGCGCGCCATCGGCCAGCACCGAGTCGCGCACCTGCGCGCCCTCGCCGATTTCGACGCCGTCCCAGAGCACGCTGCCGGCAACGGTCGCGCCGCTCCCGATCGCGCAGCCCGCCCCGGCCACGACGCCGCCCTCGAGGCTCGCGCCTGCCCCGACGTGCGTTCCGGCGCCGAGCAGAGCGGGGCCCTCAACGCGCGCGTCCGCGGCGAGATTGGCAGCATCGATCGCCCGGCCGTCCTCGGGCCAGCCGGCGGGCAGCAGCGACGGGGCCGCGCCCGCGAGGAGATCGAGATTGGTTTGCAGGTAGGCCTCGGGGTTGCCGACGTCGGCCCAGTAGCCGTCGTGCGTGTGGCCGAAGACGCCGCGCCCGGTCGCGGCGAGGTTCGGGAACAGCTCGTCCTCGACGCGGTTGAAGCAGTCCGCGGCGAGCATGCGCCCGACTGCGGGCTCGAACAGCCACAGCCCGGCGTTGATCAGCCTCGAGGGCGCCTCCTCGCGCGGCGGCTTCTCGACGAAACGGGTGATGCGATCGCCCCCGCCGAGCACGACCACGCCGAAACGCGAGGGATCTTCGACCTCGGAGAGCGCGAGCGAGAGCTCGGCGCCGCGTTGCCGGTGCGTCGCGGCGAAGGCGCCGAGGTCGATGTCGCTCACGATGTCGCCGTTGCAGACGAGGAACGGCTCGTCCCAGCCGCCGGAAGCGTTCGCGATCGCGCCGCCGGAGCCGAGCGGTTCGCCCTCGAGGACGTATTCGATCTCAAGGCCGGGCGTCGCGGCGTCGCCGGTGAACGCGGCCTCGATCGCCTCGTCACGCTCGGTCATCGCGAACGTGACGCGCTCGAAGCCGTGTGAGCGCAGGGCGTCGAGCAGGTAGGAGAGGAGTGGCCGGTTGAGGATCGGGACGAGTTGCTTCGGCGCCCGCCACGAGAGCGGGCGCAGGCGCGTCCCCTTGCCGCCGATCAGCACTATCGCGCGCACGGCGCGGATCGTACACCGCGCCCCGCCCGCTGGGTATTGAGGCGGGCCGGAGCCTCTGGCTGCCTCGCTACGCGGAAGCGGCTGCCCGGATGAGGATTCGGCGCGGATTCCAGGGCGAGGAAGAGCTGATCGAGATTGCCCAGATCGTCCGATCGCCTGTTTGACAACCGGTGAGACCCCTGCTGATACTCGCGGCACCCCTCCGGGGGTAAATCCTCCCCGCCGTCCACTGCCTCAGGTGGTGAACTGGCGGGGTTATCTATGTAAGGCGCGTTTGTCACTATGGCAGATCGAGTTGCGGTCTTCGTCGACATGCAGAACGTGTACGGGGGAGCGCGCCGCACCTTCTACTCCGGCGTCTCCGCTCACCACACCGACGGTCAGATTGACCCGTTGGCTCTCGGGAATCTGATCTGCAGCCGCCCGCCACCTGGGCTCACACGTACTCTCAGCGAAGTCCGCGTATACACCGGACGCCCTGAATCGACCAAAGAGCCGAAGACGTATGGGGCGCACATGCGCCAGTGCGAGGCGTGGGAACGAGCGGGAGCCGTCGTTATCCCCAGGCCGCTGCGCTACCCAGGCGACTGGCCAGACACGCGAGCGGAACAGAAGGGCGTGGATGTCCAGCTTGCCATCGACTTCGTGGCGGGGGCGATCGACGATCGGTACGACGTTGGGGTGATGTTCTCTACTGATACCGACCTGAGACCGGCGCTAGAGTTTGTCACCGATCGTTTCGAACGGTATCCGCGTGCGGAAGTTGCGGCGTGGCGTGGTTCTGGCGCCAATCGCTCGCTTCGCGTGCGGGGTGGTCAACGTAGCACGTGGGTGCATTTCCTCGATTGGGACGACTACCTGGCAATCCGCGACCGAACCGACTATCTCCTGTAGGCGCTGGACCGGTTCCATGCCATCGCGCGCACGTTACCCGTCGAGGCCGGCGCTCTGCCGCAGCGCGTCCACCGTGTCCAGTTGCTCCCACGGCAGATCGAGGAGGGGGCGGCCGAAGTGACCGTAGGCCGCCGTCTGCTGGTAGATCGGACGGCGCAGATCGAAGCGGTCGATGATCGCCGCCGGGCGCAGGTCGAAGTGCTCGTCGATCAGGCGCACCAGGTCCGCGTCGGGAAGCTTCCCCGTCCCGAACGTCTCGATCGCAACCGAGGTCGGCTGCGCCACGCCGATCGCGTACGAGACCTGCACTTCGATCCGGGCCGCGAGCCCGGCCCCGACGATGTTGCGGGCGACGTGCCGGGCGGCGTACGAGGCGGAGCGGTCCACCTTCGTCGGATCCTTCCCGCTGAAGGCGCCCCCGCCGTGGCGGGCGATGCCGCCGTAGGTGTCGACGATGATCTTGCGGCCGGTCAGCCCGGCATCGCTTGCCGGCCCGCCCGAGACGAAGCGCCCGGTCGGGTTCACGAAGATCTTGTCCTCCTCGAGCCCGGCGAGCAGGTCATCGGGGCAGACATGCTCGATGACGAGCTTGCGCATGTCCTCGCGCAACTGCTCGATGCGCACGTCCGGGTCGTGCTGCGTGGAGACGACCACCGCCTCGAGGCGCTTCGGGACGCCGTACTCGTACTCGATCGTGACCTGCGACTTGCCGTCGGGGCGCAGGTAGGGCAGCACACCGCTCTTTCGCAGCGCCGCCAGCCGCTGCACGAGCCGGTGCGCGAGCCAGAGCGTGAGCGGGATGTGGTCGGGAGTCTCGTCGCAGGCGAAGCCGATCATCATCCCCTGGTCGCCCGCGCCAATCTGATCGTAGACGTCCTCCGAGCCACGCTCGCGCGCCTCGATGGCCGCGTCCACGCCCCGCGCGATGTCGCTTGCCTGCTCCTTGAGCGAGGAGAGGACGCCGCAGGTGCGCCAGTCGAAGCCGACCTCCGAGTCGTCGTAGCCGACATCGCGGATCGTCTGGCGCACGACGTCCTGGAGGTCCACCCAGGCTGTCGTGCTGACCTCACCGAAGACGAACACCACGCCGGTATTGACGGCGGCCTCGCATGCCACGCGCGCGTCGGGATCGCGTTCGAGCAGCGCGTCGAGCACCGCGTCCGAGATCTGGTCGCAGAGCTTGTCCGGGTGCCCCTCGGTCACCGACTCGCTGGTCAGCAGCAGGGACGGCGAGTCGAAGAAGGTGTTGCTCATGAGCCCGCCGTGCCTTCCGCGCGTCTTCGCTCTCGATTGGACCGCAGTTCGGCCGCAGCCGCCATCGCGGCGGCGCTCAGGCGGTGCCCTGCTCCCAGGATCGAAGGTAGCGCTCCTGCTCCTCCGTCAGTTCGTCGATTGCGACGCCCATCGCCGCCAGCTTGAGCCGCGCGACCTCCTCGTCGATCTCGCGCGGGACGTCGTACACGCCTGCCTCGAGGCTGGCGTGCCGCCCGGCGAGGTATTCGAGGCAGAGCGCCTGGTTCGCGAACGACATGTCCATCACGCTCGCCGGGTGCCCCTCCGCCGCGCCGAGGTTGATCAGCCGCCCCTCAGCGAGCACGACCAGCTGCCGCCCGTCGCTGAGCGTCCACGCCTCGACGAACGGGCGTAGCTCGCGCCGCGCCTCGGTCATGGCCTCGAGCGCCTCGAGGTTGATCTCGGCGTCGAAGTGCCCGGAGTTCGCGAGGATCGCGCCGCTCCGCATCGCGTCGAACGCCGGGCGGTCGATCACGTTGATGTCGCCGGTCGCGGTCACGAAAATATCGCCCTCGCTCGCCGCCTCGGCGATCGGCATCACGCGGTAGCCGTCGAGCATCGCCTCCAGGGCGCGCGTCGGCTGCACCTCGGTGACGATTACGTGCGCGCCGTGTCCTTGCGCGCGCATCGCGATACCGCGCCCGCACCAGCCGTAGCCGCAGACCACCACGGTCTTGCCCGCCAGCAGGATGTTCGTCGCGCGGATGATGCCGTCGAGGGTGGACTGACCGGTTCCGTAGCGGTTGTCGAAGAAGCGCTTCGTCTCCGCCTCGTTGACGGCGACGATCGGGTAGCCGAGCGCGCCGTCGTCGGCCATCGCGCGCAGCCGGATCACCCCCGTCGTCGTCTCCTCGGTGCCCCCGGCGACCCCGTCGAGGAGGTCGCGCCGCTCGCGGTGCAGCAGCGCGGTCAGGTCCGCGCCGTCGTCGATCGTCAGCTGCGGTCCGACGCCCGGTGCGTGCTCGATCGCGAGGTCGAGGTGGCGGAAGTAGGTCGCGTGGTCCTCGCCCTTGATCGCGAAGGTCGGCACGCCGTACTCGGCTACGAGCGCGGCGGCGACGTCGTCCTGCGTGGAGAGCGGGTTGGAGGCGGCCAGCCGTGTCTCCGCCCCGCCGTCGCGCAGCGCCAGCACCAGGTTGGCCGTCTCCGTGGTGACGTGCGCGCAGGTGCTGACGCGCAGGCCCTCGAGCGGCCGCTCGGCGGCAAATCGCTCGCGAATCTGCGCGACGACGGGCATCTCGCGCGCCGCCCACTCGATGCGTCGCACGCCCTCGGCGGCCAGTCCGCGGTCTGCGATCTCCCCGGCGGTCGCGTCGCTCATCGGCTCCTCCCGACGAGTGCCACCTTACCCGCCGGGCGCGACGCGCACGAGGCGCTCGCCGTCCGGGCCGCGCCGCGCGAAGCGCCGCCGCAGCACGGCGCCCAGCCCGAGCACGTCGCGGCGCTGGAAGCGCGCCTCGTGCACCGGCGCGCCTCGCACGTAGCCCAGTCGCTCGTAGGCCCGCAGCGCGGGGGCGTTCTCCGGGTCCACGGTCAGCGTCACCTGCCAGCAGCCGCGTTCCAGCAGGTCGGCCGTCACCGCCGAGGTGACCCGCGTTGCGAGCCCGCGCCCTCGCGCGGAGACGCGCGTGAAGACGTTGCCTACCACGGCGATGCCCATGCCCGGCGAGACGAGGTGCGTCCCCGCGACGGCGGCGATCGTGCCGCCCTCGAAGACGCCGTAGTAGACGCCTTGCTCGATGTGCTCGCCGCGGTAGCCGGTGGGGCCGCCGCCGGTCGCGTAGAGCGCGTTCAGCTGGCGCGCGTCGCGCGCCGCGAGGCGCTGCACCGAGCGCCGGCCGATGCCCGCCCCGGCCGGCCGGAAGCTGTCCGCGTCGACGGACATGCGGATCATCGAGATCAGGCCGCCGAGCGCGTAGACGCCGCGCACGGCAGGCAGATGCTCCGGGGCGAAGGTCGCGAGGTAGCCGCCTCGCGGGCCCGGGTGCAGGGATAGCGCCGCGGCGGCGGCTGCCGGGTCGCCACTGACCACGCTCATCCGCCCCAGCGAGCCGTTGGCGTGCATCACCACCGCGTGCTCGCCGGCCGGCCCTTCCGCCGTCCAGTAGCGCGCAGCGCCGAAGAGGCCGCTATCGAGATGGCCGACTGCGAAGGCGGCGTGGGCGCGGTCCTCGGCGAGCAGCGCGAGCAGGCGCTGGCTGTCGCGCTCCTCGTGCACGCGATAGAGCGCGGCGTCGTCCGCGGCGGTGTGGTCACGCGAGAGCGTGCGCGTCATGGCTCGTCCGGGGGCTCGCCGTGGTAGCGCCGCAGCAGCAGCGCGAGCCGCCGCCGCGTCTCCAGCGGTACGAGGTCCGGCGAGGTAACCAGCGCCGAGGCGAGCGCGTCGCCACAGCCGCAGTCTCCGAGCGCGCCGAGCCCCGCAACGGTGCGCACGAGCGCCTGGCGGCCGCGCGCGGCGTTCCTCGCGAGGTTCTCCAGCACCATGTCCGCGCTCACGTCGTCCTGCGATTCGCGCCAGACGTCGTAGTCGGTGACGAAGCAGAGCGCGGCGTAGCAGAGCTCGGCCTCGCGGGCGAGCCGCGCCTCGGGGATCGCGGTCATCCCGATGATCGTGCCGCCCGCGTCGCGGTTGATGCGCGCCTCCGCGCGCGTCGAGAACGACGGGCCCTCGGTCACCACCAGCGCGCCGCCTCGATGCGTCGTGACGCCGCTCGCCTCGGCCGCGTCGGCCAGCGCGGTCGCGAGGTCGGCGCAGAACGGGTCTGCGAAGCCGATGTGCGCGACCATCCCGTCGCCGAAGAAGGTGTGCGGCCGCCGCCAGTTCGTGCGGTCGATGATCTGGTCCGGCGCGACGGCGTGCAGCGGCTCGATCTCCTCGCGCAGCGAGCCGACGGCGGAGAGCGAGATCACGCGCTCCGCGCCGAGCTGCTTCAGCGCGTGGATGTTCGCGCGAGCAGGCACCTCGGACGGCAGCAGGCGGTGCCCCTCGCCGTGCCGCGCGATGAAGGCGACGCGCCGCCCCTCGATGGCGCCGGCGACGATCGGCCCGCTGGGCGCGCCGAAGGGCGTCTCGATCTCGAGCCGCTCGGCGTCGCGCAGCTCCTCGAGCTGGTAGAAGCCGGACCCGCCGATGACGCCGATCTCCGCCGTGGTCATTCCGCCCCCTGGTACGTCACCAGCGACGTTACCCCGTGCGGGGCCAGCCGGTCGCGTCCGCCGAGTTCGGCGAGCTCGACGACGAAGGCGAAGCCGGCCACCTCGCCGCCGAGGCCGGCGACCAGCTGCGCTGCCGCCTCGGCTGTGCCGCCGGTCGCGATCAGGTCGTCGACGATCGCGACGCGGTGGCCGTCCACGGAGGGGTCGCGGTGCAGCTCGAGCGCGGCGCTCCCGTACTCCAACTCGTAGGCCACGGAGGCGCGATCGGCGGGCAGCTTGCCCGGCTTGCGCATCGGCACGAACGGCACGCCGAGGCGCTCCGCGACGGGCACGCCGAAGATGAACCCGCGCGCCTCGATCCCGGCGACGAGCGTCGCGCCGTAGTCGCGCGCCACCTCGGCGAGGGCGTCGTTGGTCTGGCGCAGGCCGTCGGGGTCGTGCAGCAGCGGCGTGATGTCGCGGAAGAGGATGCCGGGCTCGGGGAAGTCCGGGATTGCGCGGATCAATGCGCGCAGGCGTCCGCCGTCGAGCGGGGCCGATGCCGTCATGCGCCGATGCTGCGTCGCCCCGCCTGCCGGGTCAAGGGCGCTCCCTCTCGCGCGGCGTGGTGCTAGCATCGCGCGAATGCTGGAGCCGACCGCCGATCCGTTCGCGGAGATCGCGCCCTTCTACGACCTCGATCTCGAGGGCTTCGACGACGATCTCGCGCTCTACCTCGCGCTCGCCGAGCGCGCGGCGGCGCGCGACGGCCGCGAGGACGTGCTGGAGCTGGGCTGCGGCACGGGGCGTGTCGCCACCGCCCTCGCCGGCGCCGGCTTCGGCGTCGCCGGCGTCGACTACAGCGCGGCGATGCTCGACGCTGCCCGCGCGCGCACCGAGGGTCTGCCCGTCCGCCTCGTCGAGGGCGACATGCGCTCGCTCGCGCTCGGTGAGCGCTTCGGCCTCGTGCTCGTTCCGCTGGGAGGCCTGCAGCACCTCGAGACCACCGAGGACATTACGGCGGCCTTCGCAACCATGGCCGTGCACCTCGCGCCCGACGGGATCGCGGCTATCGACGTCGAGGCGCCGCACGCCGACGACTGGCTGCCGGGCCCGCGCCCGCTGGTCGAGCACTGGACGCGCCCGCTGCCCTGCGAGGGCGGCGAGGCGCTGGTAACGAAGCTCGTCGCCATCGAGGGCGTGCCGAGCGCGTCGCTGCGCCTCGTGACGTGGCACTTCGACGTGCAGCCGCCGTCCGGGCCGCTGCGCCGCGTGACGCAGCAGTTCGCGCTGCGCGTCATCACCGCCGGCGAGATCGAGCTGGCCGCCCGCCTCGCCGGCCTGCGCGTCGACGCCTGGTACGGCGACTACGGGGGCGCCCCACCGCGCGACGGCGACGAGCGGCTGATCGCCGTGCTCTCGCACGACGCGGACGACGAGCCGGAGGACGCGCCGTGACCCGCGTCGCGATCGACGGGATGGGCGGCGACCTCGCGCCGGCGGCGACCGCCGAGGGCGCGATCGAGGCGGCCCGCGAGGGCATCGAGGTCGCGCTCGTTGGCGACGAGCGGCGCCTCGTCGACGAGATCGAGCGGCTCGGCGGCGCGCCGGACGGGCTGCGTGTGGTGCACGCGCCGGACGTGATCGAGATGGGCGACCACGCCGCTCGCGAGGCGATCCGCCGCAAGCAGTCCTCGACCTACGTGGGCGTCGGGCTTGTCCGCGACGGCGAGGCGGACGCCTTCGTCTCCGCCGGCAACACGGGGGCCACGTTCGTCGTCGCGCTGCTGGAGCTGGGACGGCTGCCGGGCGTCGAGCGCCCGGCGATCGGCGCGCCGATCCCCTTCCCGAACGGGCTGACGCTGCTGATCGACGCCGGGGCGAACGCCGAGTGCCGCGCCTCGCACCTCGTGCAGTTCGCGCACCTCGGCAGCAGCTACATGCGCGCCGCGCGCGGGGTGGCCGAGCCGCGCGTCGGTCTGCTCAACATCGGCGAGGAGGGCAGCAAGGGCTCGCCGCTCACGATCGAGACCCACGAGCGGCTGAGCGAGTCCGGCCTGCACTTCATCGGCAACATCGAGGGCCGTGAGATGGTCGAGAACCGCGCCGACGTGGTGGTCACGGACGGCTTCACGGGTAACGTCGTGTTGAAGCTTGGCGAGGGCCTGATGGAGCTGCTGATGGGCGAGCTGCGGAACGCCGCGGAGCGCTCCTGGCGGGGCCGACTCGGCGGGCTCCTGATCCGCCCGGCCGCCCGCAGGGTGCGCGCTTCGCTGGACTACCGCGCGCACGGCGCCGCGCCGCTGCTCGGCCTCGGCGGCTGCGTGTTCATCGCGCACGGGACGAGCGATGCCTTCGCGATCGCGAACGCGCTGCGCAGCGCCGCCGCGGACGTGGAGCGCGGCACGCTCGCCGCGCTGCGCGGTGCGATGGAGGCGGCGCGGCCGGGCGAGGAGTAGCCTCGAATCGCCGCCGATCCGCGCGCGGGCTGGCGCGGCGTGAGATACTGGATCCGGCCCGGCGGGTGCGGGCGGTTGAAGGGGGAATCCAGGTCATGGCGATGCCTACCGACACGACGGACGCGACGTTCAACTCGGACGTGATCGAGAACGACGACCCGGTGCTGGTCGACTTCTGGGCGCCCTGGTGCGGCCCCTGCCGCATGGTCGCCCCGATCGTCGAGGAGCTCGCCGAGGAGTACGACGGCCGCGTCAAGTTCGTGAAGCTCAACACCGACGAGAACCCGATGACCGCCGGCCAGTACGGGATCCGCTCGATTCCCACGCTGCTCGTCTTCAAGGGTGGCGAGCCGGTCGGCCAGATCATCGGCTTCCGCCCCAAGGGCGACCTCGCGAAGCAGCTCGACGCCGCCCTCGCGTAGCCCTCGCGGCAGCACTGAAACGGGCGCCCCGCCGGCCGGCGAGGGCGCCCGTCGTGTGTCGGCGGCCCGCGGCAGGCGCGGGGCCGCGCTCAGAAGTACTTCTCGACGCCGCCGTAGCCCAGCTGCCGCCCCTGCTCCGTAGCCCTGATGAAGCTCCGCAGGCGGCTCTCGAACACCTCAGGGCGCGCCCTGCCTACATCGATGTACGCCACGCGGATGCGGCGGTACGCGGCGGAGAAGCGCTCGTAGTGCGTCCACGCCCGATTGTTCGCCCGGATCGCGTCGAGGATGTCGTCGGGGAAGACGAACTCCTCGCGCAGCACCTCCTCGACCGCTGCGCGAACGGAGGGATGCAGCAGCCCCTCGCCGGCAAGCCAGCGCAGGCGCTCCTTGTTCAGCTGCGAGTAGCGGCTGCCCCGCCTCCGTGGCGAGAACCGCTGCGCGGCCCGCAGCTCGTCCGGTTTCTTGATGATGCTGTCGATCCAGCCGAAGCAGAGCGCCTCCTCCACCGCATCGTTGTAGAGGATGCGCGGCTCGCCGGACGCCTTGTTCGGATACACGAGCCAGATCTCGCTCGCACTGTCGAAGTTGGCCGCGAGCCACTCGCGCCACTTCCGGCGCTCGGTGACGTAGAGGGTCTCGCCGATCTCCATCGCGCTTGCCTCGGCGGCCCCCGGCTGCGCGCGCAGCCCCCCGTTACTTCTTCTCGATCGTGCGGCCCTGTTTCTCCTCGAGGCGTGCGAGGGCGCGGCCCTTGTCGGGGTGCGGATCCTTTACGAGGCCGTAGATCTCGCGGCCCTCGTGGTCCTCTGGCAGGTGTTCGGTGATGGGAAGACCTTCCTCATTACAGAACAGCAGTCAGTGGCAGTATTTGTACTTCTGCATCTCCTCGCAGGCGCAGATCCAGGTGCTGCGTTTCACCTCTTCCTCTTTGTCCTCGTAGAAGTTGCAGGGGCAGAGCGGCCGCCCCAGGTCGTCCACGTGCTTGGCGAGGCCGATCACGAGGAACTCGGTGATCTCGCGCTGCGGGTGGAGGTATGAGCCGCTCTTCTCGGCGAATTTCTCGACGAACTTCCACATCTTCTGGAGGGATTTGTCGGACGCCTGCATGCGGTCCTCGTCGGTCGGTTGCTCGACCATGACATCCCTCCGTCCGTGCCGTTCGCGCTACCAATCGAGCGTACCACGGACGGCGCTCCGCGCCCTGATTCGCTCCGCTCGTTGACAGTTGCGCGGCGCGCCGTGACCATCCGGCGCGTGAGCGATACCCCCTTCCTCGCCGTTCAGACCGAGACGTCCGACCAGGACCGCTACGCGATCGAGCGCGCGATCATCGAGGGCGCGGGCGGGCGGCTGGTGGTGGCGCAGGCGGGAAGCGAGGACGAGCGGATCGAGCTGCTGCGCGAGGCGCAGGCGGTGCTCGTGAGCGCCGCGCAGATCAATCGGCGCGTGATCGAGGGGTCACCGCGGCTTCAGCTGATCATCCGCTACGGCGTCGGCCTCGACACGCTCGACATCCCCGCCGCGACGGAGCACGGCGTCGTCGTCGCGCACTATCCGGACTTCTGCCAGCCGGAAGTCGCGAACCACGCGATCATGCTGCTGCTCGCCGTCGCCAAGAAGCTGGTCGTGCACGACCGCGCGATCCGCGCCGGCCGCTGGGGCAGCGTCGACCGCGCGCCCGCTCCGGCGATCCACAGCCAGACGCTCGGCCTGATCTCCTTCGGCGCGATCGCCCGCGAGGTCGCCGTGCGTGCGCTGGCCCTCGGCATGACCGTGACGGCCTACGACCCCTACGAGCAGGACGCGACGTTCGAGGCCTGCGGCGTCGAGCGCGCCGGGAGTCTCGAGGAGCTGCTGCGCGGCGCCGACCACGTCTCCGCGCACCCGCCGCTGACGCCGGAGACGCGCGGAATGATGGGCGCGGAGCAGTTCGCGCTGATGAAGCCGGAGGCGATCTTCGTCAACACCTCGCGCGGGCCGGTGCACGACGAGGCGGCGCTGGTCGCCGCCCTCGAGGGCGGGGAGATCGCGGGCGCGGGCCTCGACGTCTTCGAGACGGAGCCGCTGGCGGCGGACTCGCCGCTGCTGGCGATGGACAACGTCGTACTGACGCCGCACTCCGCCTCGTACTCGGACCTCGCGTTCCAGCGAATGAAGGAGCGCGTCGGCAACACGGTGGTCTCGGTGATGAACGGCCGCTGGCCCTCGGACTTCGCCGCGCTGCCGAACCGCAACGCGGTCACGCCGCGCGTGCCGTTGCAGTAGACGGGGTGGGCGCGGAGGCGAGCGAGCCGGCCGAGGCGTCACGGACAGACCTCGGCAGCGTCTCGCGATGTGGCACGATACGGCCCGTTCAGGCGCATAGGCTTGAGGCCGATGCCGGGAGGAGGATCGAGGGATGCGACCGAACAGGGTGCTGCGAGCATGGCGTGAGGGGCGGCAGACCATCGGCGGCTGGCTGAGCACGCCCTCGGGACACTCCGCCGAGGTGATGGCCAACCTCGGCTTCGACTGGCTCTGCATCGACATGCAGCACGGGGCGATCGACTACGCCGACGTGCTGGAGATGTGCCGCGCAATCTCGACCACCGAGACCACGCCGTTCGTGCGCGTCCCCTGGAACGACCCGGCGATGATCATGAAGGTGCTCGACGCGGGCGCCTACGGCGTGATCGTGCCGCTCGTGAACAACCGCGAGGAGGCCGAACTGGCCGTCTGGTCCTGCCGCTATCCTCCGGACGGCGGTCGCTCCTCCGGCCCGACGCGCGCGGCGATGTACGGCGGCGCCGGCTACCAGGACGAGGCCAACGACGAGATCGCCGTGATCTGCATGATCGAGACCGAAGAGGCGCTCGAGAACCTCGACGAGATCCTCTCCACGCCGGGCGTGGACTGCGCCTACATCGGCCCCTCGGACCTCGCCTACGCGATCGGCATCACGCCGACCGGCGACAACGCCGACCCGAAGCACCAGGAGACCGTGCTGAGCATCCTCGAGGCGTGCCGGCGGCACGGCGTGGCGGCGGGCATCCACACCGGCAGCCTGGAGTACACGGTGAAGTGGCTGCAGGCGGGCTTCGACACGGCGATGCTCAACAACGACGTCGGCTTCATCCGCCAGGCGGCGGGATCGCAGCTCGCCGAGGCGCGCTCGACCACCGGCGTGGCCAACGTCCACGAGCCGTAGCCGTTGCCGGCCGTCCTCGAAGGCGGCGAGCCGTTGAGAGACCGTTGCGAAACGCCCACAAGCGCGATCCGGCCCCCTCTCCCTCGGGGAGAGGGCGGGGGTGAGGGGGAAGACTCCCGCGCGCCTCCGAAAGCCCCGATGGCGCAACGCAATCCCGGAGGGCGAACCCCCTCACCCTAACCCTCTCCCTCGGCGGGGAGAGGGGATCGGAAGGGGTGCGCTCGCTGTCCCGAGGAGAGGGTTACGCGAGAGGCTAGTCCTCGAGTGAGAGCGGGTTCTCGCCGATCAGGTGCTCCGGCACCGGCCGCCCCTCGCCCAGGTCCTCGGCGATGACGCGATCGAGGGCGTCCGGGTCCAGGCCCGCGTACCAGCGGCCCTCGGGGTAGACGACCGCCACCGGACCGCTCTCGCAGATGCGCAGGCAGCCGACCTTCGTGCGGTAGATCGGCGGCTCGTCGCCGCGGGCGTTCAGCTCGCCGACGGCGCGCTTCAGCCGCGTCCAGGCGGCGAGGCCCTCCTCGGGCGTGGTGCAATCGGGGCCCGTGCAGATGAAGACGTGGCGGCCGTAGTCGCCGACGCCGCGGCGTTCCGCCTCGGCGCGTGCTCCCGACAGGTCCTCGTTCGTCTCGTCAGCCATGCGCTCCTCGCCGAGGCTACCCGAGGACCTCGGGATTGACGATCGCGGGCGGTGTCTCGCCGCTCACGACGGCGATCAGGTTCCGCACCGCAAGCTCGCGCATCGCGCGCCGCGTCTCCACGGCGGCGGTGCCGATGTGCGGGAAGGTGATCACGTTGGGCAGCCGCACGATCGGGTCGTCCGGGTCCGGCGGCTCCGCCTCGAGCACGTCGAGGCCCGCCCCGGCGATCGTGCCAGCCTCGAGGGCAGCGACCAGCGCCGGCTGGTCGATCACCGGGCCGCGCGCCGTGTTCACGATGTAGGCGCTCGGCTTCATCAGCGCCAGCTCGCGCGCGCCGATCAGGTGGTACGACTCCGCCGTCAGGTTCGTGTGGATCGTCACGAAGTCCGACTCGCGCAGCAGGTCGTCGAGCGGGCGGTAGGGCGCATCCGCGACGTCGTCGATCGTGGCGGTCGAGGCGCCCTCGAAGATGTCGAACCAGATGATGCGCATGCCGATCGCCTGCATCCGGCGCGCGACCTCGCGGCCGATGCGCCCGAAGCCGATCACGCCGAGTACCTTGCCGCTGATCTCGTGGGCGAGCGGCGGGAGCGGCTCGCGGCGCGCCCAGGCGCCGCTGCGCGAGAATGCCTCGAACTCCCAAAGCCGCCGCGCGAGCGAGATGATGATCGCCATCGTCAGGTCGGCGACGGCCGCGTTGAGCACGGTCGGCGTGTTGCAGACCGCGACGCCGTGCCTCGTCGCGGCCTCGATGTCGATGTTGTTGTAGCCGACGGCGTGCTGCGAGACGACGCGCAGGCCGGGCACGGCGGCGAAGAACTCCTCGCCGAGGTTGAAGCGGGTCGGGCTGATCGCGCCGTCCACGCCCTGCAGCCCCGCGATCAGCTCCTCGAGCGACGCGCCCGGATCGACGTGTACGACCTCGGCGGCCGCGGCGATCTGAGCGATGAGATCGTCCTCGAGCTCGGTGGCGATGCAGATCGTGGGACGGCTCACGGTGCTAGAACGCCTCGTCGAGGGGGCCGCCCGGGTCGAGCACGGCGCCATCGAGGGCGATCAGGCTGGGGCGCTCGTTGCAGTAGATCTCGCTCTCGCACTTGTCGAAGCTGAAGGCGCCGCGCTCCTTGTCGTAGCGGATCACCCACGTGCCGAGGACGTGACCGTCGCGGCCCAGCTCGCTCTGTCCGCGCAGCACCTCGATCAGTGCCTCGAGTTCCTTCGCGCCCATCTCGCACCTCCGCCGGGACGCTGCCCGCTTCCGCTCGACGGGCACACGCCTACAATATGCCCGGCGGGGAGCGCATGGGCGACAAGGCCAGCACCGGCAACTACTTCGAGGACCTCGAGACCGGCCTCGAGATCCGCCATGCCGTGCCGCGCACCCTCACCGAGGGCGACGCGGCGCTCTACATCGCGCTCACCGGCGACCGCTACCCGCTGCACTGCAACGCCGAATTCGCCCGCGCGCTCGGCTACCCGCGCGAGACGGTCAACGACCTGCTGGTCTTCCACACGGTCTTCGGCAAGTCCGTCCCCGACATCTCGCTGAACGCCGTCGCCAACCTCGGCTACGCCGACGTGCGCTTCGGCGTTCCGGTGCTGCCCGGCGACACGATCAGCTCCGTGACGACCGTGCTCGGTCGCCGCGAGTCGCGCGGCGGGGACACGGGCGTCGTCTGGGTGCGCACCACCGGCTCGAACCAGCGCGGCGAGGAGGTGCTGACGCTGATCCGCTGGGTGCTGATGAACAAACGCGACCCCTCGACGCCGACGGGCGCGAACGACGCGCCCGAGACGCCCGAGGCTGTCGCCCCGGAGGCGCTGCGCGTGCCGGAGCAGCTCAACCTCGCCGGGTTCTCGCCCGAGGTCAGCGGCGGACGCGCCTGGTGGGAGGACTACGAGCCTGGCGAGCGCATCCACCACGTCGACGGCATGGCGATCGAGGAGGCCGAGCACCAGATCGCGACGCGCATGTACCACAACACGGCGCGGGCCCACTTCAACGCCTACGCCCTGGCGGACTCGCGCTTCGGCCGCCGCGTCATCTACGGCGGGCACATCATCTCGATCGCACGCGCGCTCTCCTTCAACGGGCTGGAGCACGCCCTCGGCATCCTCGCCTTCAACGGCGGGACGCACAGCAACCCGACCTTCGCCGGCGACACGGTCTTCGCCTGGACGGACGTGCTCGAACGGATCGACCTCGGCCGCGCCGACTGTGGCGCGCTGCGCCTGCGCCTCGTCGGCGTCAAGAACGCCGACCCCGCGACCGAGGACGTCGAGCTGAAACAGACTTCCGAGGACGGGCGCGAGCGCTACCACCCGAACGTGGTGCTCGACCTCGACTACATCGTGCTCATGCCCAGGGCGCGGTAGGCGGACGGTAGAGGCGCCCAGGCGCGCAGCGAACGGAGCAGGCACGTGGCGAGCACCGGAGTGGACATCGACGCCGTCAGCGTCGCGCGCACCCTCGTCGACGCGGCGGGCGCGGCCATCGACGCGGCGGTCGCGCACGCGGCCGAGGTCACCGAGGGCGGCGCGCTGATCGACGACTACCAGGTCCACACCGAGCGCATCGCCTACCTCGCCACGCAGGTGCGCGCGGCGAGCGCGCTCGTCGCCTCCAGCGAGGCGCTGCGCGAGGCCGGCGTCCACGACGAGCAGCAGGAGGACGCCGCCCTGGTCTACGCCGCCGAGGCGACGCACACGCTGCGCTCCGCCATCGAGGCGGCGCGCGACGACTTCGGCATCGACGACGCCGCCTCGGCGCTGCACGAGCGCGAGCTGCGCACCGCGGTGCGCGCCGGCCTCGACGAGTCGCGCGTGCGCGCGCTGGGTCGGCGGGCGATCGCTTCGCTGGGCGTCAACAACCTCGATCTGCGCGACGACGCCGCGATGCTCACGCGCGAGACCGCGCGCGAGTTCGCGCGCAACGAGGTCGTCCCGATCGCGCAGGAGATCCACCGGCAGGACCTGCTCGTCCCCGACAGCCTGATCGAGCGCTTCTCCTCGCTCGGCTTCTTCGGGGCCTCGATCCCGGAGCAGTACGGCGGCACCGGCATGGGCTACCTGCCGATGGTGGTGATGACGGAGGAGCTGTCGGCGGCCTCGCTCGGCGCGGCCGGCTCGCTGCACACGCGGCCGGAGATCCTCGCGCACGCGCTGCTGACGGGCGGCACGGACGCGCAGAAGGAGGAGTGGCTGCCGAAGCTCGCCTCCGGCGAGGTGCTGGTCGCGATCGGCGTGACCGAGCCGGATGTCGGCTCGGACAACGCCAACCTCCAGGTGCGCGCGACGCCGGCAACGGTCGACGGCGTGCAGGGCTGGCGCATCAACGGCGCGAAGGCCTGGAGCACCTTCTCCGGCCGCGCCGACGTGATCTCGATGCTGGTGCGCACCAACCCGAACCCCGAGGCCGCCGGCCGCGGGCTCTCCGTTCTGATCGTCCCCAAGGACCCGCACTACGGCCACGAGTGGACGCAGCCCCAGCCCGAGGGCGGCTCGATGAGCGCCACCGCCAACCCGACGCCGGGCTACCGCGGCATGCACTCCTTCACCGTCGCGATCGACAACTACTTCGTGCCGCACGCCAACCTCGTGGGCGAGGACGAGGGGATGGGGCGCGGCTTCGCGCTACAGATGGGCGGCTTCGCCGTCGGGCGGTTGCAGACCGGCGGGCGCGCCTGCGGCGTCGCCCAGGCCTCGCTGGAGAAGGCCTGCCAGTACGTCACGCAGCGCGAGCAGTTCGGCAAGCCGATCGGCGAGTACCAGCTCACGCAGTTCCGCATCGGCGAGATGGTCGCCCGCCTCGCGGCCGCGCGGCAGCTCACCTACGCCGCGGCGCACGACTTCGACTCGCGCGGCCTGCCCGCGCCGATGGCCAAGCTGCTCGCCTGCGACGTCGCCGTCGACGTCTCGCAGGCCGCGCAGCAGCTGCACGGCGGCTGGGGCTACTCCGAGGAAGACCCGATCGCCCGCTACGTCTCCGATGCGCTCGTGCTCCCGATCTTCGAGGGCGTGAAGCCGATCCTCGAGCTCAAGGTGGTCGGCCGCCAGCTGCTCGCGGCGGCAGCCGGCCGCTGACGTCGGGGTAAGGAAGCCGCCGATGCGGATCGCGGTCGCCTCCGACCACGCGGGGTTCGCCTACAAGCAGGCGATCAGCGCCTTCCTCGCGGGCGAGGGGCACGAGGTCGTCGACTTCGGCACGGACTCCGAGGAGGCGTGCGACTATCCGCTCTTCATCCGCCCCGCCGCGGAGGCCGTCGCGCGCGGGGAGTGCGAGCGCGGCATCGTCCTCGGTGGCTCCGGGAACGGCGAGGCGATCGCCGCGAACCGTGTCTCGGGCGTGCGCTGCGTCCTCTGCTGGAGCGTCGAAGCGGCGGAGCTGGGCCGCCGCCACAACGACGCCAACATGATCTCGATCGGCCAGCGCATGATCAGCGAGGAGACCGCCCTCGCGATCGTCCGCACCTGGCTCGAGGCGCCCTTCGACGGCGGTCGTCACGCCCGCCGCATCGGGCAGATCGACGCCGCGCCGGCCGGGGGCGCCTCGTGAGCGCCGAGGCGCCGGCGAGCGCGCACGAGCATGGCGAGGAGTGCGACGCGCTCTACGTCGAGTGGCGGCGCTACCACGCGGCGGTGATCGACCCGGCGGGCCGCTACACGCGCCAGCAGCAGCTGCTCGCGCGCCACGAGCGCGGGCGCTTCGAGCGCCAGCTGCGCGCGATCGGCTGCTCCGGCGAGGCGCGGCGCGAGGTGGAGCGCGACGCCGAGATCGCCGAGCACGGCCACCCGACGCTGGCCTGAGCGCGACCGGCCGCGTGTCCGAGCCGCGCACTCCGAACCTCCCGGGCCCCGATGAGTGGCCGACCTGGACGCTGATCGAGCGCGAGCGGCTGGAGGTGGCGCGCGAGGAGCGCCCCTTCCTCGAGGCTGCCGCGGGCCTAGTCACGGAGTTCGGCGAGCTGGCCGCCCTGCTCGTCCGCGCCTGGTCCCCGCCGCCCGCGGGCGCCCGGGCGTCCGCGCGCGACGAGGCGATCCTCTGCGCGCTCGCGGTGCGCATCGTGAAGCTGACGCGCCGCCTCGCGGCCGAGACCTACGAGGGTCGGGCCGAGCTGCAGCTGCTACTCGACCGCGAGATCTTTGTATCGACCTCGGCGATGGCCTACCTGCTGCGCGGCGGCGGCGAGCGCTTCGAGGCGTTCGTGAGCGACAGCCTGCGCGCCGACCGCGGCGTCTGGGGCCACCTCGACGGCAACCGTGAGCTGCGCGACGGCGAGGTGCTGCCGATGGAGCAGCGCATGCGCGAACGCCTCGCGCGCTCGTTCGAGCTGGCGGGCGTTGACCCGGAGGAGGCAGTGGGCGAGGCGGAATCCGGCTGGCCCTCGCTGGACGAGCAGCTGGCGGCGATCGGCGAGCCGGCGGCGCACCGCATGCACCAGCTCGGCGCGGACAGCATCCACGGCCTCTGGAACGAGCTGCACACGCACCACCTGCGCGCTGAGGGGCGCGAGGGCGCGGGGGACCTCGGACCGCGGCTGGAGTGGACGGCGGCGCAGGTGCAGCCGCTCACCGCCGTCGCGATCCAGGCGAGCCGCGTGATGGCGGCGTGGTCGCGCCGCATCGGCCACGAGGCGGCCGAGGCGTTCCGCGACAAGTTCCTGGACCTCGCGGGTCGCGCCGCCCTCGTCGATCGCTTCCACGAGGAGTACCTCGCGCGATCGGAGCGCTCGGGGCTCGACGACCTTGCGGGCGGCGTGGAGGGCGCGAGCGGCTAAGCGGCGGCTACGCGGGAGGCGCCACCACGGGCGGCGGCCGGGTGGCCACATAGTCCTCGACATAAAGCAGGTTGTCACCGGCGCGGCGCAC
This sequence comes from Chloroflexota bacterium, assembly GCA_009839925.1. GTDB lineage: Bacteria > Chloroflexota > Dehalococcoidia > UBA2979 > UBA2979 > VXMT01. Next base: position 6,302 of record VXOS01000017.1, on the reverse strand, counting down.
GACCTTGAGCAGGTCGTCCATCGTCGAGACCTCCTCGAGTTGCTCGTCGACGAACCACTGCAGGAAGCCGCGCGCGAGGTGGTCGCGCTCCTCGATGGCGAGGTCCATGAGCACGTCGAACGCCTTCGCGACCCGCAGCTCGGCGTCGAGCGCGAGCTGGACGGCCTCCTCGACGGAGTCGAAGTCCGCGTCGCCCTGCGGGATGGCGGGCACCTCGACGGTGCCGCCTGCCTCGGTGACGTAGTCGACGATCTTCTGGGCGTGCATCAGCTCCTCGGTCACCTGGGTGCGGAAGAGGCCGGCGAGTTGGGGCAGCGCCTCGCGGCTGAAGTAGGAGGAGATCATCGTGTACTGGATGGCGGCCCAGTACTCGTTGGTCAGGTGATCGCTGAGCGCCTTCGCCATCCGTTCGGAGATCAGCACTGGCGTAGTCCTCTCTGATTCTCTGTACCTATTTTACCGCCGGCGGGGGGTGGAGGACGATCGGCGCGCTGCGGGGCGCGCGGTTCGACTGCGAAGTTTGAGTCAGTGAGCGTGTCAGATTGCCCCGGCGGGATCGGTCTGACCCTGGAATCTGCTCGTGGCTTGGATTGGATCGCCGTGGACCTGCTCGATGATCAACTGACAGATCGGCATGTCTTGGTAGAGGGTGATGGGCGCCGATCCGAGGTTCATGATCTCCAGCGTGATCGTTCCGGCGAAGTTCGCGTGAATCGTCGGGGCGGTGAAGTGCACCAGCAGTCCGTATCTGGCGAGCGTGCTCTTCCCCTCGACCCGTGCAGCCAAGGCTGGCTGCTCAGGGTCGGCGTCGGGTACGTCCGGAGGGCGCGGAAGCGCGACGTACTCGCGCGTCGCGCCGAGAACGAGGCGATCAGGACCAGGATCGAGACGGTAGCCCTGCACGGGATCGATCGGCTGTGGCTGGTAGAGGGTGGAGAGCGTCGCAGCCGTATCCCCGGCTCGCGGGTCGATGATCAGTGAGAGCCCGCGCGCAGGAATCCGCAGCATCTCTCCGAGTGTGAGGTCGATCGAGGTCGTGTTGTAGCGGCCGGCCGAGTCCGTGCTGCCTGGGCCCGGTGGCCGGGGATCGATGACGAGTAGGCCGGCATCAAGCGCCGAGGCGATGGAGGTGTTGCTGAGGATCACGGGCTGGAGTTGTACAGGCGAACGGCCGGGTCAGGCCGCGGCCTCTGTCTTCAGGTCGGAGGCGCGCACGGCGGCGTACTGTCCGGCGCCGTACACATCGCCCGGCAACAACACGACCACGCGCCCGCTCTCATCCTGGGCTTCGATGAGCATGACCCGGACGAAGCCACAGTCCGAATCCTCGATCACGAGGCGCTCGGACGCGATCACGGAGACCGTATTGCCCTCGAAGTCCTCGAAGACGATGGTGCGCTCCGTCGGGAACATCCCATCTGACACGGTTCCGGAGAGGAGCCGGTGCTCAGCCTTCATCATCCCGCCAGTTTTCCTTTCACAACAGCGAAGAGTCCGGCGCAATAGTATAGAACGCATGTGCCTCTGACAAGAGCGTGTCTACTCCTCGTACAGCTTCACCACCCGCACCGCGTCGCCCGCGGCCTCGATGCAGAGGTCGCAGATGGTGCACTCGTCGAGGTTGGATTCGACGGTTTCGAGGCGCTCGCCCTCGAGGGCGAAGATGTCGACGGGGCAGATCTCGGCGAGGCGGGCGCGGAGGCCGGCGTCCTGCTGGACCGAGTCGTCGATGTCGACGCGGATGAACATCGCCACGGCTAGTCCGCCCCCTCGATGCGCTCGCGCAGCAGCGCCGGGATCTCCTCGATGCGCTCGGCGACGGCGATCCCGGCCGCCTCGAGGCGCGCGATCTTGTCGGCGGTCGTGTCGGCGCGGCCCTCGACGATCGTCCCGGCGTGGCCGAAGCGCATGCCGGGCATCTCGTCCATGAAGCGCCCCGCCATGAACGCCACGACCGGCAGCCGCGATCCGTGCTCGGCCATGTGCGCCGCCAGCTGCGCCTCCATCGGCCCGCCCGGCTCCGAGTAGATCGCGATGCCTTGCGTCTGCTCGTCGGCTTCGAAGAGCGGCATCAGTTCGGCGTAGGTCGAGCCGATCATCGCGTCGCCGCCGATCGAGACCGCGGTCGAGACGCCGAGGCCGGCCTCGGAGAGCGCGTTCGCGATCTCCGTCGTCATCCCGCCGGATCGCGACATCACGCCGACGACGCCGGGGACGAAGGCGCGGCGTGTGGAGTCGGCGGCCCCGCCGATGCCGCCCATCTTCGACTTGCCCGGCGAGATCACGCCCAGGCAGTTGGGGCCGATGATGCGCGCCCCCTCCTGCGAGGCGTACTCGATGGCGCGCGCGACCTGCGCGCGCGGGATGCGCTCCGTCACGACGACGATGAGCTTCACGCCCGCCTCGATCGCCTCGAGCACGGCGTCGGCGGCGAAGGCGGGCGGCACCGCGACGATCGAGCCGTCGACCTGCATCCGCTCGGTGAGGGCGCGCACCGTGTCCTCGACGGGCACGCCGTGCACGTCGCGGCCCTTGCGGCCGGGCGTCACACCGCCCACGACGCGCGCGCCGTAGTCGAGCAGCTCGCGGGTCATGGTCACCGCCTCGCGGCCGGTGATGCCCTGGATGATGAAGGTGCTATCGGCGTCGATCAGGATGGACACGGCTAGCCGCCCCCAGTCCCGGCGGCGGCCTTCTCGACCGCGCGCTGCGCCGCCTCGTGCATCGAGACGGAGCGGTCCACGTACTCGACCCCGTAGCGCTCGAGGATCTTGACGCCCTCGTCCTCCCAGGAGCCGGGGATGCGGAAGATCGCGATCGCCTCGGCGGGGTCGCGTCCGGCCTCGATCACGCCCTTGATCACGCCGCGCGCCATGATGTCGACGCGGGTGTTGGAGACGACGTTCATCATCACGGCGATCTTCTCGACGCCGGGCTTGGACATCACGAGCTTCGTCAGCGCGGCGGCCTTCGCGACCGAGGGGTTGCCGCCGATCTCGCAGTAGTTCGCCGGATCTCCGCCCGCCCCGCGCACGGCGTCGAAGAGCGTCAGCGAGCCGCCGCCCGCTCCGATGATCAGCCCGAGGTTGCCGCCGAACTCGACCACGCGGCCGGCGACGCCGCGCGTGTCGGCGGCGTCCACCTGCGCGCCGGCGATCTCGAACTCCGTGGGCGGGCGCGCCTGGCGCGTGTCCTCGTCGGGGATTCCGAGCCCGGCGAGCAGCCGCGCGTGCGTGCCGCGCGCCTCCTCCTCCATGTCGACGTGCGAGTCGAGGGCGACGAAGGCGCCGCCGGCGAGGCGGCCGATCGGGTTGATCTCAGCGAGGGTCAGGTCGTAGGCGAGGAAGACCTGCACGAGCGCGCCGACGATGCGGCTGAGGCGGTTGAGCTCGTTGCCCGTGACGCCGGTGCGTGAGACGGCCAGCTTCGCCTCGAAGTCCGAGAACGGCCGCAGGTTGGAGAGGTGCGTGCGCGAGAGGTGCTCCGGGTGCTGCTCGGCGACCTCCTCGATGTCGATGCCGCCCATGTCGCTGAAGATCACGACCGGGCGGCGCACGGCGGCGTCCCAGGTGACGGCGGCGTAGTACTCCTGCTCGACCTCGCCGCGCTCCTCGACGAGCACGCCCATCGGCTGCAGCCCGTTGATCTCGATGGCGAGGATCGCCTCTGCGGCCTCGGCGGCCTCCTCGGGCGTGTCGGCGAAGCGCACCCCGCCGGCCTTCATTCGCCCGCCGCTGAGCACCTGCGACTTGAGCACGACGGGTCCGCCGAGGTCGCTCGTGGCGGTGGCGGCGTCCTCCGGAGTGAGGGCGACGCGACGCTGCGGCAGCGGCACGCCGTGCCGCGCCAGCAGATCCTTCGCCTCGTGCTCGTAGAAGCGCATCGGTCGTCCCTGCCCCAGCGCGCACTATGCCACGGCGCGGGCTACGGGGGCAGGGGGCGATGCGCGCGCGTATCATCCCTCGGGACATGTCCTCCGAGGGCCCGGATCGATCCCCGACATCCGGCGACGCCGCGCTGACCGGCGTCCTGGTCGTCGACGCGAGCGCGGGCGTGGCCGGCGGCTACGCCGGCCGGCTGCTCGCGGACCTCGGCGCGGAGGTTGTGAAGGTCGAGCCGCCCGGCGGCGATCGCCTGCGCGCCCTCGGACCGTTCCCCGACGACAGCTTCGACATCGAGGCAGGCGGGCTGCACCTCGCACTGAACGCCGGCAAGCGCTCGCTCGTGCTGGACCTCGAGTCCAGCGAGGGCCCGGAGCGGCTCCGTGCGCTGGCGGAGCAGGCCGACATCCTGCTCGAGAACGCCGGTCCCGGGGTGATGGAGGGCCGGGGCCTTGGTCCCGAGCGGCTGCTCGAGGCCAACCCGCAGCTCGTCTACGCCTCGCACTCTCCGTTCGGGCTGACCGGACCCTACGCGCGGCGGGTGACGAGCGAGATCGTCGACTGGGCGATGGGCGGGTACCTGTACTTCGGCGGCGACCCGGGACGGTCGCCGATCATGGTGCATGGCCACCAGGCGGAGTTGCACGCGGGCATGCAGCTCGTCGCGGGAGCGCTCGCGGCCATGTGGCACGCGCGGCGCACGGGCGCCGGGCAACACCTCGAGGTCTCCACGCTCGAGTCCGTGCAAAACGCGCACGTCTGGCTGACGACGATGTGGACGCATGAGGGCCTGATCCAGACTCGCGAGCCCTCGCTGCTCACCTCCTGCGCCGACGGACACGTGGTCTGGCTGGGGATGCGCAACCTCGACGTCCTCGTGCTAATCGAGCGCCCGGACCTGATCGACGACCCGCGCTGGACGCCCGAGAACTGGCGTGCATCGGTGCCGGAGCTTCGCGCCCTCATCGCGGAGTGGGCGGCTGACCGTTCCCGCGCCGAGATTTGCGAGAAGGGACAGACGCTGCGGCTGGCCGTCACCCCGGTCAACACGATGGAGGAACTCGCGCGCTCGGCGCAGCTCCGGGAGCGGGGCTGGTGGCGAGAGACGCCGCATCCCCAGCTCGGCGCACTGCAGTTGCCCGGTCCGCCCTGGCTGATGTCCGGCACGCCGGCCGGACCGCGCGGCGCGGCGCCGCGGCTCGACGCCGACGCGGGGTACGCGCCCCCGCCTCGCGAGCGGACGGAGACCGGGCGAGGCGATCCCGACGCGCTGCCCCTCGAGGGCATCAGGGTCGTCGAGGTCACGGGCAACTGGTCGGGGCCACTGGCCGGCAGGCACCTCGGTGACCTCGGGGCGGAGGTCGTGAAGATCGAGCTCGCGCGCAGGCCGGCCACTCGCGTCAGCCACCCGCCCGGGAACGAGGGGTGGGAGACGTTCTACAACCGCTCCGGCTACTTCAACCTGCTCAACCGCAACAAGCGCGACCTCTGCCTCGATCTCGGGACCGAGCGCGGGCGGGAGCTGTTCCTGCGGCTCGTCGACGACGCCGACGTCGTGCTGGAGAACAACAGCGCGCGCGTCTTCCCCCAGCTCGGCCTCGACTACGAGACGCTGGCGAGGCGCAATCCACGGATCGTGATGTGCTCGATCTCGGGCTACGGCGCCACCGGCCCGGAGCGCGACTTCCTCGCGTACGGTGCGAACATCGAGGCCTCGTGCGGGCTGGCCGCGCAGACCGGGTACGGCGACGGGGCTCCACGCGGCACCAACTCGTACTACGCGGATCCGATCACCGGCGCGCACGCCACCGTCGGCATCCTCGCGGCGCTGCACGCACGCGAGCGCACCGGCCGGGGGCAGCAACTCGACCTGGCGCTCCAGGAATCGGGGGCGGCGTTCATGGTCGAGTCGATCATGGACTACCGGCTGAACGGCCGGGTCGCGCGGCCTCGCGGGAACCGCTCGACGCGCATCGCGCCGCAGGGCGTGTACCGCTCGTTCGGGAGCGACTGCTGGCTCGCGATCGGCGTCGAGAGCGACGAGCAGTGGCGCGCGCTGTGCGCGGTGATCGAGCGCCCCGACCTCGCCGGTCGCTACCCCACGCACGAGGAGCGACGCGCCGCCCACGACGAGATCGACGAGGCGATCGAGGCCTGGTCGGAGACGCTCAATCACAACCGCGCGACCGCGCTGCTGCAGGAGGCCGGCGTTCCGGCGGGGCCGGTGCTCGCGAACTGGGAGATCGTCAGCGACCCGCACCTCTACGAGCGCGGCTACTTCGTCGACATCGTTCATCCCGAGACGGGGCACCAGCGCTGGGAGGGCTTCCCCTGGCGGCTCTCGCCCACCCCCCCCCGAAATAAGCACAACTCACATATAAAAAAAAAAAACAAACCCACCAAAAAAACCAATATATAAAA
>VXOS01000054.1 GCA_009839925.1 Chloroflexota bacterium | reverse complement strand
CGCCGCGGCGCGCCCCCGGCGGGCTGGGGCCGTGCGGCCGCCGGCGCGGCCTACCCCCTCGGCGCGGCGCCGGGTCCCCCCCCCGTGGTGGGGGGGGGCCGGGCGCAGGCGCACACGGTCGGCGAGGTCGATCGTCGTCATCACCGTGTCGAGGTCGTGGAAGCCGTCGTCGCGCCGTCCCGTCACCTCCAGCACGAGGTTCAGCTTCGCCGGCGCGAGCAGCGAGAGGGCCGGGGTACTACCCGACATCGAGGCTCCCCGGCCAGCGCTCCTCGGTCAGCGCGTGGAGCCGCCGCCAGTCGTCGAGGTCGAGGTGCTGGGCGCGCAGCGCCGGGTCGATCGCGGCGTCGCGCAGCAGCGCCAGCACGTCGTCGCGCGAGAGGCCGAGGGAGGAGCGCAGGCCGTTGTGCAGCTGCTTGCGCGGCTCCGCGAAGCCGGCGCGCAGCAGCAGGAAGAAGCGGGCGAGCGCGGGCGGCGGCAGGTCCACCGCCGGCCTCGGCAGCCGCTCGATGCGCACGAGCGCCGACTGCACCTTCGGCATCGGCCAGAACGCGCTCGAGGGCACGTCGAACAGCGCCTCGGGCCGCCCGTAGGTCTTGACCGAGAGCGAGAGCAGCGACTCTCTGCCCGGCCCGCCGACGATGCGGCGCGCGACCTCGCGCTGGACCAGTACGACGATCCGCTCGGGCGGCTCGTCGGCCTCGAGGAAGCGGCGGATCAGCGGCTGGGTGATGTAGTACGGCAGGTTGCCGACCATCACGTAGGGCGCGCTCGCCCCGCACTCCTCGAGCAGCTCGCCGGGCGTGACGCCGAGGGCGTCCGCAGCCACGACGCAGGCGCGCCCGCGGCCCTCGAGTTGCCGCCGCGCCAGGCTCGCCAGCTCCTCGTCGATCTCAACGGCGATCAGCGTGCCCGCGCGCTCGGCCAGTTCGATGCTCAGGCCGCCTGGTCCGGCGCCGATCTCGATCACCGTGTCGTCGGAGGCGAGCTGGCAGGCGTCGGCGATGCGCGAGAGCAGCAGTTCGTCGACGAGGAAGTGCTGACCGAGCGCCTTGCGCGGGCTGAGGCCGAGGCGGCGCAGGAACTCGGGCGGCGCCTCGGCATCCTCGGCGGCCCTCGGGCGTCGCGAGCGGCGTGCGCCGCGTGCGGAGCTCACGGAGCGCCGCGCGCGGGCGAGGGCGCCGTGGTGTCGGGGTGTGTGAGTGGTCGTGCCCCGCCGTTGATACGCACTCCGGGCTTGCCTCCACCAGCCAACTCAAGCCCGGCGCTCCTACGGCGCCCGATGTGACCGGCGTACCGCTGCTGCCTTCCGGCCCTGACGGGGTTAACCGGGCATCGTCGCGCAGGACCAGGCTCTCAACGCCGCTTGATCTCGGCAGTCCCCGGGGGACGCACCGCGGGCGGGCATTCAGCCCCGCTGAGCGGATTGCGGGTTACAGGGCACCGCTAGCTCCCCGCCTAGCACGACCGCCCCGATCGTAGGCGCGCCCGCCTCGGGGCGTCAAAGACGCGCCGGGACGGTGGCGGTCACGGCTGTCCTCACTGGCCGGTCCTATAGAGACTGCGCGCGATCACGATCGTCGCGTCGACGTTGCCGCCGCTCAGGCTGTGGTGCTCTCCGAGCAACCAGTACTTGATCCCGGTCGTCGCGTCGAAAATCTGAACCTTCGTTGCCCTGTACCGGTTGTGAAGTGGGCCGGGCGGACTGTACCGGACCAGAGCCGTGTGGCCGTCGACCGTACGCACCTCGTAAGTCGACTCGGCGTCGCTCGCGGAAGTCACCCACCTGTAGTCGGGCCGCCGGTCCGGGTAGCTCACGTACACGAGCAGTCCCGGGTAGCCGCGCTCGTCGACGTACTGGGCCATGTAGCCGTAGAACGGCGCGTCGGGCGTTCCGACCTCGGCCCGCTGGAGCGTCCAGCCCTCCGGCAGCACCGGGTCGCGCCAGAGCGGGATCAACCGCCTCGCCTCGGCCGGATCGGACGTCTCGACCCGCACTCGTTCGGTGGGCGAAGTGGCATCGATCGAGGGTCTGTAGCCTGCGGGCGGCGCAACATCGACCTGCGGCTCGACGAGTGTAGCGGCAAGTCGGAGCGGGTCATCGCCCTTGTCGCCCGTCGCCATCGGCCCCTCCCAGGCGGTCGGGATCAGCAGGTACTGGCCGTGCCGCACGGGCGAGGTCAGGGTGGGCGACTGAATCGCATCGGGCGGACGCCACTTCATTGTGCTGGCCGCACTAGCCGGGACCGCGCCGCTGCAGCCCGTCGGGGCGTAGGTAATCCATCGGATCCCGAAGTCCCTCATGGCACCGGTGCCGGCAGCAGGCGCCGTTTCGATCTGGTAACGGATCCAGCAGTCGTCAGCCTGCCGCCACTCGAAAAGGTCGTCCGCCTCCACTGTATCGAGGATGGCGGCGCTTGAGACGCGGTCGGCGTCCGTGGCGTGGAGGCGCAGCGCCGTCGCCGTGCCGTCGCGCAGGCCCTCGTACGTCGTGACGACGCTCGAGCTGTCGGCGGGGTCGGAGAGGAAGGCGTAGCTGCCGGGCACGGCGACCGCGCCGGAGATGTCGTAGGCGTTGTAGCGGAAGGCCGTGGGTGCGGGCGTTTCGGTGGCGGCGGGCTCCGGTGCCGGCGTAGGCGTCGGCGAGGGCGTTGTGGTGGCCGCCGGTGTTCCGGTCGGTGTGGGGGTGGCTGTCCCGGTGGGCACGGCGGACGGCGTCGGCGTTGGCATGGGAATCGGCTCGGATGTCCGCGTCGGTGTGAGGGTGGCGATCGCCGCCGGCGAGGGTGGCGCGGAGGCCTCCTCGGAACCGCCGGTGCACCCCGCCAGCGAGAACGCGACGGCGGTCGCGAGCAGGAGGGCGAGCGAGCGCCATGCGTCGCGCAGCGGCATGGTGGCCCCCTCCAACAGGTCCTGAGAGGTTAACGACGCGCGCGGGCGTGGGGTTCCGCACGTCGGAGCCGCTTTCCGCCTCAGGCCGACGCGCAGGTACAATCAATCGAAGCAATCGAGGGCGACAAGACGCCTCGGGCGAAGGAGCCGACACGTGCGCCTGCTCTCCATCGGACGCCCGCTGCCCGACATGGCGATCGATAACCACACGATCTTCAACGCGCCCGCCTTCTTCGATTACGACGCGATCGCGATCGACGCCGAGGGCGTGTTCAACACCATCCGCGAGCTGCTCGACGCCTCGGAGGAGCACGTCACGCACGGCGACGCGCAGGTGGTCAACGCGCTCACGGGGCCGGGCGTCCCGGCCGGCGAGATCCTGCAGCGCCGCCGCGACGAGCTGGTACGCGCGCTGGAGCGCGGCGCGCTCGTCGCCGTCTTCACGCACCCGCTGGCGATGATCACGGAGATCGCGGGCTTCCCCGGCCTCGATCGCTACTTCTTCCTGCCCGCCCCCGCCGGGCTGGCCTGGGACGCCGGACTGATCCGCTGGGGCGAGGGCGTGCAGGCCGCGGTCGCCGACCACCGGCACCCCTTCGCACGTTATGTCGACGCGATCGGCAACGACATGCTCTACCGCGCGCACTTCAACGACGCCGCGCCCGGCTTCGCGAAGGCTGCGCGCGTTTTCGCGCGCTCAGGCGGCGGCGCGCCCGTCGGCGTTGAGTTCCGCGTGCTCGGCGGGACGGTCGTCTTCCTGCCCGCGCCCCGCAGCCGCGGCGGCGACGCCGGGCGCAAGCAGGCGGCTGCGATCCTCGCCGCCGCACGGGAGCTGCTCGACCTGCCGGTCGGCGATCCGCCGTCGTGGGTGCGGCAGCAGCCACTCCCCGGCCTCGAGGACCTCGAGGAGGCGAGGGCCGAGGCGGAGAGCGCCGTCGAGCGCGCCGCAGCGCAGCGCGAGGCCGCCGAGGGCGAGCTGACGCAGCTGACGCGCGTGCGCGACGTGCTCTGGACCGAGGGCAACCACGCGCTGCTGCCGGCCGTCGTGCGCTGCCTGGAGCTGCTCGGCTTCCGCAGCTACGAGCGCGACGATCAGGTCACGGTGAGCGACGACGCGGGCCGGCACGAGCTCGAGGTCGAGGGCTCGGTCGAGCCGATCGGGATGGCGCCGCACTACCGCCTGCGCGCTCGCCTCGACCAGCGCATCGAACGGGAGGGCAGCTCGGCGCGCGGCCTCGTCGTCGTGAACGGCGAGCGGCTGCAGGCGCCGGAGCGCCGCAAGGCGCCGATCGCCGACGCCTTGCGCGTGGCTGCCGAGGCCACGTCCTACGCCGTGCTCCCCACATCCGAGCTGTTCGCCGCCGCCTCCGCCGCCCTCGAGGGCCTCGACGGCGAGGTGCTCGCCGCCATCCGCGCCCGCCTCGTCGAGCAGGACGGCGTCATCAGCCTCGGCGACCTGCTCGGCGCTGGCGAGCCGGAGGACGCCGCGGCGCTGCCGATGAGCCGGCCCTAGGCTCTCCGCCCGCCCCGGGGCATTGGCCCGGCGAGCGTCGGAACGAGCACGCGCTGCTCGCGGCTCGGACC
>VXOS01000059.1 GCA_009839925.1 Chloroflexota bacterium | reverse complement strand
GTACATATTGACTGTGCTGTCATGCGGTTAGAAAGGCAAGAAATCCCCTCACCCCAACCCTCTCCCCCCAGGAGAGGGGGCCGGATCGGCGCACCAATTCTATCGAACCCGGATCCGGTCCCCCCTCCCCGCGGGAGGGGGCGGAGGGTGAGGGAGGCGCACGCCGGAGCTCCGAGGGTGGAACGCGGATTCGAGCGCGGTCCGGCCCTCTCCCCCGGCGGGAGAGGGTGAGGGGGACGGCGCGGAGCGCCGCTATGCGGCGTCGCTAGAAGGCGCGGTGCGTCTCGATGCGCCCCACAAGGTCGACGTAGGAGCGGCGGAAGAGGAAGCGCCACTCGCCGTCGATGCGCTCGAAGCGATCGTGGTAGCGGCCGGCGACGATCGGTTCAAGCGGAAGCTCGTCCGTACCCTGGAAGACCGTGTAGTACGAGTCCGCCGAGGCGGCGTTGCTCTCCTCGTCCACCTCGATGGTGATGTTCGTCGTGACGTGCTTCGTGGCGAGGCTGCCGTCGTGCAGGATGTTGGAGCGCTTGCGGTGCGCGGACACCTCCGGACCACGGAACGACTTGCCGTCGCCCCGCTGGAAGATGCCGTGCGAGAACAGCTCGGCGACGGCGTCGAAGTCGGCGGCGTCCTGCAGCTCCGCGTAGCGGAACATCAGGCGGCGGATTGCCTGCTCGCTGGTGCTCATCGGCCGTTCGCCCCGTCAGGCTGTCCCGGCGGGCCGCGCTACTCGGTGACCTCGGTCACGCTGTCGGCCCGGGTGACGGTGATGTGGGACATCGGCGAGCCGGTGTCGGCGGCGCCGTGCCAGTGGTCCTCGCCCGCCGGCACGAGGGCGAAATCGCCCGCGCTGATCACTTCCTCGCTGTCCGCGGTGCCGACCTTGCCGATGCCGGCGACGACGTAGAGCATCTGGTCGCTGCTGTGGCGGTGCATGCGCGTGCGCGCGCCCGCGCCGAACTGCACGATGCCGAAGCTCATGTCCTGGCCACGGCCGGTGCCGGGGCCGGAGAGGCGCCGCGCCCAGACCTGTCCGCCCGTGAAGATCTCGGCGGGCGTGCTCTCCGATGTCTCACCCTCGGAAGACTTGATCACCTCGACCATGCTGCTCCCATCCGCTTCGAGCGATATCCGCGTCGCGGTGCGACGCGTGCAGGCGGAACGTAGAGGCGAGGGCGCGGCGCTGTCAAAGCACGCCCTCAATGCGCCGGTAGCCTGCGTTGCAGGAAGGCGTCCAGTTCCTGCGCGAACTCGACCGGCTTGTCGCCCTGCACGGTGTGGCGTGCGCCCTCGATCTCGACGAGCTCGGCGTGCTGCATCGCGTCCACGACCTCGCGGGCGTGCTCGGCGGAGAGGATCTTGCTCTCCGTTCCGCGCACGAGCAGCGTCGGCGTCGGGATCGCGCGCGCGCACTCCCAGAGCAGCGAGGTGCGCTCGTCGGCCAGCCGCTTGCGAGCATCCTCGTCAAGCTTCGGGCGCGGGCGGCGGTCGTTCTTCCAGGTCCAGCCCTCGTCGGTCTCGCGCAGCGCATGCATCAGGCTGTAGCGCAGGTGACCGACCGAGCGGTCGGGGTTGAACTTCGTCGCGCGGTCCAGGAAATCCTCGAAGCGGTCGAGCGTCTCCGTGGCCTGCGCGAACTGCTCCATCTCGACAATCCCGGCGCGCATCGTCTCCGGCGCGACGTCGACGATCACGAGCGCGTCGAGGCGCTCCGGGTGGGCGGCGGCGTGCTGGAAGGAGTTGATCCCGCCCATCGACATGCCGACGAGCGTGAAGTGCTCGAAGCCGAGGTGGTCGAGGAAGGCGCGCGTGTCCTCGACCATCAGCGCGCTCGTGTCGTCGTCGACGTTCGGGGTCCAGTCGGTGTCGCCGTGGCCGCGCTGGTCGAGCGCGACGAGGTGGTAAGAGTCGCGCAGCAGCAGCGCGGCCATGTCCCAGGTGTGCGCGGTGAGCGAGCCGCCGTGCAGCAGCACCACGTGCGGCAGGTGCTTGTTCCCCCAGTCGACGTAGTGGAAGCGCAGGCCGTTCAGCTCGACCTCGTGGTCCTCGGGCAGCACGAACCTGGGTGGCTCGACGCCTGCCGCCTCGGCGGCGGCCGCCATCAGTTCCAGAGGATCTCCGGTCATCTCGCGCGCCCTCCCCCGCACCGGGCAGCCTACACGGCTATGATGCGCGCATGGCGACCAGTGAGCAGATAGCGGAACTGTTCGAGAAGCTCGAGATCGAGCGCTCGGCGATGCTCGTCACGCTCGAGGGCATGTCCGACGAGCAGGCGGAGCACCGCCCGCCCGAGGGCGAGGGCGAGGCGGGCTGGTCCGTCAAGGAGCAGGTCGTGCATCTCGCGGGGATGGACCGCAGCTATCGAGGCTGGGTGCGCCGCGCGATCGCCGAGGACAGCCCCAACGTCTCCGACGGCCGGACGCCGAACATCCCGCTCGACATCCCGTTCGAACAGGCGCACGACGCCGACCTCGCGAGCCTCGTCGCGCAGATGCAGGGCGAGCGCGAGGAGACGCTGGAGCTCGCGCGCACCTTCACGCCGGAGCAGTTCGACCGTACGGCGCGTACGCAGATCTTCGGCGAGCTGACGGTGCTGCAGTGGCTGCGCTCCTACTACCGCCACGACCGCATGCACCACGCCCAGATGCTCGGCGAGGTCTCCGACTACGAGCCGCAATACGCCCCCGGCCAGCAGGAGCCGCCCCTCCAGCGCGACTGAGCGGCCCCTCCCCTCCTGGCATTCCCCGTCCCGTCATTCCGGCGATCCGGCCCCCTCTCCCTGGGGAGAGGGCGGGGGTGAGGGGAAGACTCCCACGTGCCTGCGAAAGCCCCCGATGGCGCAACTTAATCCCGGAAGGCGGGCCCTCCCTCACCCCCGGGAGAGAAGGCCGGAGGGGCGCGCTACGCGCCGTCGGCGGAGAGGATCAGTGCGCTCGTCGGGACGCCGGTGCCGGCGGTCGCGAGGGCGGTCCGGGGGCGGCGCTCCAGCTGGTTCACAGCGTCGCCGCGGATCTGGCGCGCCGCCTCGGTGATCATGCTGAAGCCGTGCAGGTAGCCGTCGGCGAGCTGGCCGCCGTGCGTGTTGAGCGGGATGTCACCCTCGAGGGTGGTCCGGCCCTCGCGGAACAGCTCGTGGGACTGGCCCGGCTCGGCGAAGCCGTAGGCCTCCAGCGACATCAGCACCATCGGCGTGAAGTGGTCGTAGAGCTGCAGCGTCTCCATGTCGCCCGGCTCCATCTCCGCCACGCGGTAGACCTCGCGCGCCGTCTCCTCGGCCTCCTCCAGCACCGACATGCTGTCGCGCTGGTAGCTGGTCATCGACTCGGTGCGGCTGCCGGTGCCCTGCGCGGCGCCGGTGATGTAGACCGGCGGTCGCTTCGAGCGTCCGCTCGCCGCCAGCTCCCGCGCCTTCTCCGCCGAGACGACGACGACCGCGCTGCCGCCGTCCGTCTCGAGGCAGCAGTCGAGCAGCCGCAGCGGCTCCGAGATCCAGCGCGAGTTGTGGTGGTCCTCGAGGGTGACGGTGCGGCCGTACTGCATGGCGTGCGGGTTGATCGCGCCGTTGTTGCGGATCTGCACGGCGCAGAGGCCGAACGCCTCGGTGGTGAGGTCGTAGTCGTTCAGGTAGCGCCGCCCGAACATCGCCACCCACTGCACGGGGGTGACGAGGCCGACGGGGATGCGGTACTGCATCCCGTCCGGCACGTAGCGGCCCGCCCGCGAGCGGCTGGCCGGCATCAGCGAGCGGCGGATCGAGCGGAAGCAGACCACGACGTCGGCCTGCCCGGCGGCGATCGCCGCCGCCGCGTGTACGACGGTGCCGACGGAGCCGCCGCCGCCGTGCGGGATCTCGCTGAAGAAGCGCAGGTTCTGGATGCCGAGGCTGCGCATGATGTCGATCTCGAAGAGGTCGGTGTTGGCGTGCATCTTCACGATCGCGTCGACATCGTCAGCCGTGAGCCCGGCGTCATCGAGCGCGGCGGTGATTGCCTCGAGGGCGAGTTGCAGGTTGGAGCGCCCGGCGTTGCGCGAGAACTCCGTCTCGCCCACCCCCACGATCGCGGCCCGGTTGCGAACGCTCACGCTGCCTCCTCGCGCGCGCTGCGAGGATAGCGGAGCGGCGGGTTGGCGTGGGGCGGCGGTTACCAGCCGCGTGGCTTCGTGATGTTGCCGACCTCGTCGGTCAGCGTGTCGGGGAGCAGGCTGCGCCGCAGATGGCTCTTCCAGAGGCGCTTCACGTAGGTGGCGGCGCCCGCGAGTGCCCGCGGGGCTGCTGGTTCGTGCGTCGGGATTGACGAGCGTCACGCGCAGGCCGAGGCCGTCCCGCACGTAGCGCATCGCGCCGGCGAAGTCGGCGTCGTTGGACACGACGACCGCCTGCTCGTACTCGCCGTTGAAGCCATCCACGAGCAGGCGGGTGGCAAGGTTCACGTCCGACCCCTTCTCTTCCGAGTCCCTGACACGCACGTAGGCCGGGAGCCCGCGCACCGGCTCGGCCAGAGGGCGGCGCTTGATGCCGGATCGGAACGCTCCGTAGTGGATCTCGAGGTTTGGCAGTGTCGCCAGGGCCCTCAGATGCGCCTGCTGCCTCTGCGGTTGAGCGGGATTCCCCGCGCGTGTGTCCAGGCGAGCGGTGAAGTACGAGATCGTGCGAATGTCATCGTGCGGGAAGAGGATAGCGGCGAGCTTTCGCAGGTCCAGCCACCTGAACGGGCCGTCCTTGAGGGCGCGGTAGTAGAGGTTGAAGCCGTCGATGTAGACGTTGGTGATCACCGGCACCCCTGCACAAAGACAGAGACCGCCACGAGGGCGGTCTCGACCCTACCGGCGAAGCGATAGGGGTGGCACAAAGATGCTACTGCTGCAGCCTTGCCCCGTCAAGTGGCCTGGCGTCTGCGGGCTCCGCGCCAACGAGCGTCGCAAAGACAGAGACCGCCACGAGGGCGGTCTCGGCCCTGCCGCCGAAGCGACAGGGGTGGTCCACGTTACAGCGACCCGGCGCTGTCAGCGAGCGCGCCTCAATACAGCGCGTCGAGGGGGTGGAAGCGGAACTCCGGGACGGCCTCGGCGAGGGTCTCGGGCGTCCAGGGCTCGTCGCCCTCGAGGGTCTGGGTGACCTCGAGCGGGGCGAAGAGGCCGACGGAGTTGCCCTGCACGAAGAAGGTCTGGCCGTTGATGTCCGCCGCCGCCTCCGTGCAGAGGAAGGCGATCACCGTCGCGACCCGCTCCGGCTCCTGCGCCACCGCCAGCATCCGCTCCGCCGAGGAGCTGTCGAGGCCCCTCGCGCGGGCGCGCTCGACGGCGTCGTCGATCATGCGCGTGTGCGTGGCCGCCGGGTTCACGTTGTTCACCGTGATCCCGTAGCGCCCGAGGTCGCGCGAGGCGGAGTTGGTGAAGCCGTAGATGCCCGCCTTGCCCGCCGCGTACGCCGAGGCGCCCGCGGACCCCAGCAGCCCGGCCCGCGAGACGATGTTCACGACCCGGCCCCAGCCGCGCTCTCGCATCCCCTCGATGGCGCGGCGGGTGCAGTGGAACGTACCGAAGAGGTGCACGCCGACGACGGTGGCGAACAGCTCCGGATCCAGCTTATCGATCGGCGCGCCCGCCGCGATCCCGGCGTTGTTGACGAGGATGTCGACCGCGCCCAGCTCGCGCTCCGCCGTCGCGATGATGCCGCCGGCCGACTCCCACTCGGCGACGGAGTCGTAGCTGGCGACCGCCGTGCCGCCGGAGGCGCGGATGCCCTCGACGACCTCGTCGGCGAAGGCGCGGTCCTCGCCCTCGCCGCGGTCGCTCACGCCGGGGTCGTTGACGACGACGGACGCGCCGAGGGCGGCGAGCGCCTCGGCGGCGGCGCGGCCGATGCCGCGCCCGCCCCCCGTGACGACGGCCACGCGGCCGTCGAGGCGCGTGCTCACGCGCCTTCCCGGCCCTCGTTGCCCCCGGGTGTCCCGCCTACGAGTGGTTCGCGATGAAGGCGAGCACGCGCTCCCAGGCGTCCGCCGAGGCGGTCTGGTTCTCTTCGGCGGTGCGGTCGAAGAAGGAGTGCGGCGCGCCGTGGTAGGAAATCACGAGGTGCTCGACGCCTGCCTCGCTGAGCGCGGCCTGGAAGCTGTCGTTGTGCTCCTTCGTGATGTTCCCGTCGGCGCCGCCCTGGATGGCCAGTACCGGGCACGCGAACTCGCCGGCGCGCTCGATCACAGGCGCCGAGTCCTCGAACCACTGGTTCGTCGGCATGCCGTAGAAGCCGATCACGCCGGCCAGTCCGTGGCCCTCGACGGCCTGCTGCCAGGACGATGAGCCGCCGAAGCAGAAGCCGATGGTGAAGACGGCGCGGTCGGCCTGGCCCTCGCGGCTGCGCAGCTGGTCGCTGGCCGCTCGCACGTCGGCGGCGACCCCGGCGGCGGTGGTGGCCTTCACTTCCGGCCAGAAGTCGAAGTCCTCGCCCCGCTTGCCGAGGCCGGCCGTGCGGCCGAAGTAGTCGATCGCGACCGAGTCGTAGCCGCGCTCGGCGAAGCGCAGCGCCAGCTCCTCGTAGAAGCGGTAGAGCCCGCGCACGTCCGGCATCACGACCACGGCGGGGCCGAGCGGCTCATCGGCCAGCGCGCTGAACGCGGAGAGCTGATTTCCGTCCGAGGCGGTGAGCGTCAGGTCCTCGTGCTGGACGGCGGCGCCGGCAATCGGCGGCACGGGTGGCAGGGCGTCGAACTTGAAACACACGGTAGGTTCCTCTCAGTTTCCCGGGTGGTGTGTCGCGGTCGCGCAGCACCGTACGCGAATCGCGCTGCGATGTGAACCGCGGGTGGTGCGCTGGCCTGTGCTACGCCCCCGGGCCGGGCTCAAGCAGGTGCTCGCGCAACCCTCGCAGTGCCTCCGCGGTCACCTCGCACTGCTCGAGGTAGGCCTCGATCGAGGGCCAGCGCTCGTCTATGGCGTGCAGCGTGAGCGTCATGTTTTCGGCGGGAGTCCCGAGCTCGCTGGGCCGATAGCGATCGGTGAGGTGGTAGTCGGCCACGATGTCCTCGTCGGAGACGCCGAGCGCGCGCAGGATCACGGCGGTCACGAGACCGGTGCGATCGCGGCCGGCCGTGCAGTTGTACGCCAGGGCGGTCGGGCGTTCCCCGGCGAGCGCTCTGACCACCGCACCGATGGCCCCGCGGCCTTGCTCCAGCAGCCACGTGTATTGCACCGCGTAGTCCTCGGGCGTCCAGTCCCGGACCGGCGCCTTCACCGGGTACAACTCCGGCCCGATCCGTTCGGCGAGCGGGGTGTGCCGTACGGAGACGCCGTGCTCGGCGAGCGGCGCGACGCCGAGGTCGTCGCGCTCTGCCTGCGTCCGCAGGTCGAACGCGACGGCGAGGCCGAGGCCGCGGAGTGTTCCGATGTCGTCCGCCGTCACCTCGGCGAGCGAATCGGCGCGGAAGAGCGTGCGCCAGCGCACGGACGCGCCCGAGGCCGTCAAGTAACCGCCGGCGTCCCGGAAGTTCCGTGCGCCCTCGAGCGGTACGTGGCGGTCCAAGGCTCGCTGCTCCCCGACCCGCTCCGCTACTCGTCCAGCCGGCGGCGGAACTGCTCCGCCAGCTCCCCGAGCGCCGCTGCGCCGCTCGCCAGCAGCGAGGGCTCGCCCACGACCTCGAAGCGGTCGCTCGCCTCCTCCCAGCGGTGCAGCAGCCTCGCCTCGACACTCCCGTCGCGGATGTCCGTTACCTCGTGCAGCTCGGCGACGACGCGCCGTGTCGGCTCGCGCCAGTCGGGGCCGAGGCTGCGGATGTGCACCGCGTAGTCGATCAGCGCCGCGTCCGCATCCGGCACCTCGTTGCCGTCGATGATGATCGAGAACGCCTCCTCGTATCCGCCGGCGTGGAGCACCGTCGCGAGCGAGAGGCCGCCTTCGCGCAGCGCCTCGAAGACGCGGCGCACCGGCTCGCCCCAGAGGTAGTGGGGGAAGTCGGTCTGCGCGATCTCGTGCATCACGAGGTAGCCGCCGTCCGGCTCGTCCGGGATTCCGAGGTCCGGTTCGGTCTCGGCTGAGAGCTCGTGGATCGGTGTGCCCTCGGGCGCGTAATCGAGCGTGGCGAGCATCGTCGTTGTCTTGCCCGCGAGGCGCGGGATCGCGAAGAAGAGCAGCGAGCGCCGCTCGCGCGCGGCCGCCGCCAGCGTCGCCGCCATCTCCGGCGACATCGTACGGTTGGCGACGAGGTCCTCGAGGCTTGGGTCTGCCATGTCGATCCGCTCCCAACTCTGCGCGAAGGTCACTGATCATAACGCGGTTGTGAGGCGCGAGCGGCCCTCAGTCGAGCTGCTGGAGCTGGACGACGTTGCCCTCGGGATCCTCGATCTGGCAGTAGCGGCCCTCGCCGGTGGAGTCGCGCAGCGGGACGGGAAAGTGGCAGCCGGCCGCCTCGCAGCGCGCGACGAGCTCGTCGATGTTGTGGACGTGGATCGTGAGGTAGCGAAGGCCGGTCTGCGCACGCGTGCCGCCGCGCGCGTGGCGGTGCGGCGGCGGCTCGGGCGGATCGAGCAGCTTGAGCAGCGAGTCGCCGCATTCGAGGAGGTGCATCGTCCCGCCGGGCCCGGTCTGGCGCGAGCGCTGGAACGTCAGCCCCAGCGTGTCGCGGTAGAAGGCGACCATCCGCTCCGCGTCCGTCACCACGATCGCGACGTCCATCCCCGCCTTCGCCAGTTGCAGCACCATCTCCGCCTCCTGCTCGCGCCGCGCGATGGTAGCCGCACCACGCGCGTTGCGCCCTCGACGCGGCGCGCGCGAGGGCGCAGACTCACGGGCGGCGCGCGACGCCGTGTTCGAGGGAGGCGCGATGCCCGGCCAAGGCTACGGCTCGGCCCAGGATCCCGGCCACGTCTTCACGGGCAGCCCGCTCGACCGGGCGGGGAACGAGCGTCGCGACCGTGCATGGATCGAGGGCCAGCACGCGAAGCCGGCGCGCCGCTTCCTCGCGCTACGCGACCTTGAGGCGCTCGTGGAGGGCGACCCGGCGCCAGCCGTGGCCTGGCTCACGCCGGCCGAGCTGCCCGACGGCGCGCCCGAGGGCGAGGCGGTCCTGCTCGGCCTCGATGGCGGCGAGCCGCGCTTCGCGATCGACCTCACGGCTGTCGACGGGGCGGCGCTCGCCGGGCCGCTGGCCGATGGGCGGCGCTTCGCCGAGGTGCGCGGCGTCGCGCCCGATCTGCCCACGGACGACACGGCGATCCTCGCGCAGGCGCGCTCGCTGGTCGACTGGCACGCGCGCCATCCCTTCTGCGCCGCGTGCGGGGGCGCGACCACCTCGCGCAACGGTGGCTTGATGCGCGTCTGCGGAGACTGCGACGCCGAGCACTTCCCGCGTGTCGACCCGGTCGTGATCGTGCTGATCATCGACGGCGATCGTTGCCTGCTCGTCAGCGGGCGGGGCCGCCCCGGCTCCAACTACACCTGCATCGCCGGCTTCATGGAGCCCGGCGAGACGGTCGAGGAGGCCGTGCGCCGCGAGGTGCGCGAGGAGGCCGGCGTGGAGGTCGCGGCCGTGCGCTACCACTCCTCGCAGCCCTGGCCGTTCCCCGCCTCGCTGATGCTGGGCTGCCACGCCGAGGCGGCGAGCGAGTCGATCGCGATCGACCCGGAGGAGATCAAGGACGCCCGCTGGTTCGACCGCGCGGACGTGGCGCGCGCGCTCGACTTCGCCGCCGGCGAGATCGAGGGCGAGAGCGGCCTCGACTTCGGCGTACCCGCGCCGTTCACGATCTCGCACCAGCTGATCCGCGCCTGGACCTCGGAGGCCCGGGGCGCATGACCAGCGAACGCCAGCCCGCGTTCTTCGGTGGCGAGGCGGAGCGCCGCTACGGCTACGCGCAGGCCGTGCGCGTCGGCGACACCGTGTACGTCTCCGGGCAGATCGCGCGCGACGAGGACGGCGCGCTGGTCGGCGCGGGCGACATGGCGGCGCAGCTGCGTGCCGTCTACGCCAACATCTCCCGCGCGCTCGCCCCGTTCGCTGCCGGCCTCGGCAACGTCGTCGAGGAGGTGGTGTACGTCACCGATGTCGCCGCCGCCTCGAAGGCCGCCGGGGAAGTGCGCCACGAGGCCTACGGGGCGCCCGAGGGCGAGCCGATCGCGGTGGCAAGCACGCTTGTGCAGGTCGTGGCGCTGGCGCACCCGGACCTCATGGTCGAGATTCGCTGCACGGCGCGGCTGTAGCGGGTTCGGCAGCGCGACCGGCATGGCCGGTCGTCCGTGTTCGCAGGGCAAGGGAGGCTGGTCGGGGAGGCCGGATTTGAACCGGCGACCTCTTGACCCCCAGTCAAGTGCGCTGCCAGGCTGCGCCACTCCCCGACGAAGGCCGATTTCGATTCTAACAGGGCGTCTCGCTGGGGCCAGACGGCGCGCGACGCCTCGCCGCGGACGGATCAGGCGAGGTTGGCCGCTCGCGCGGCGGTGACCACCACGGCCCCGATCGCGGCCAGGGCGCTGTACTGGAACAGCACCTCGCGGGTGAGTTGGCCGCGCAGCCGGGCGGCCAGCACGCCGCTGACGAAGAAGAAGGCGATCAGCAGTGCGACCGCGGCCAGGTGGCCGTCCAGCGGTACGAAGTGCAGCGCCCAGCGCAACTCTCCGATCACCAGTGCGCCGACCAGCGCGAAGGTCAGCATGTCGAGCAGACCGAGGGTGGAGTTGCGCAGCACCTCGAACGAGAGCAGGCCGGCCACGAGCGCCGCCGTCACGATCGCGGCGGGAAGCGAGGGGTCGCGCGTGTAGAGCAGCGAGAGCAGCGCGAAGGCGGTCAGGTAGGCGCCCGCGTCCGCGATGAGCCGAGCCTCCGCGGCGCCGCGCTCGAACTCACGGACGCTGCGAACCTCGGCGACCACGATCGCGGCGAAGCCGAGCCCGGCGGCGATGGCGCAGAACGGAACCCAGAGGCCACGAGCGTTCTCGTCGATGAAGAGCGGGATCGCCAGCGCGTACAGCGCCGGCAGCACGAGCTGTGGCGTGCTGTCCGCTCCCAGCTCGAACGTCCTCGGATGCTCGCCGCGCAGTACGCCGTGCGTACCAAGGGCGGCGGCGAGGACTCCGAGGAGCAGGATCCAGCGCGGCGCGGGCTCGGTGAGCACGAACATCAGGAACGACAGCGTGACGATTGTCGCCAGTACGACGGCCGCGGCAGGCACGGACGCGCGCAGCCACAGGAACGCCTCGGCCAACAGCTTGCCCAGCGCCCGCAGCCGCCCGATCGCCCGAACCACGAGCCCGCGTACCGTTCGCAGCGCCAGCACGCCGGCGTAGAGCAGACAGACGAGCGCCCAGGCGCCGAGCCCGCGTAGCCGCCGGAGTGCCCGAGCAGCGAGGTCGCGCAGCACGCGCAGCCAGGGGATCGCCTGTGCGGCCAGGTCGCGCAGCCGCGCGAGGATCCGCACGGCGGCGTCGCGCAGCGCTTGCAGTCGGGGGCGCGCCCAGGCGGCGAACTCGCGCAGGCGCGCGAGCACCCGTGCGGCGAAGTCGCACAGCGCCTGCAATCGAGGGTGCGCCCAGGCGGCGAACTGGCGCAGCCGCGCGCGCGCCCCGGCGATGAAGTCCCGCACGCGCGCGAGGACTGTTGCGGCGAAGTCGCGCAGCTTCTGCAAGTGGGGGCGTACCCAGGCGGCGAACTCGTGCAGCCGCGCGCGCCCCCCGGCGATGAGGCCACGCACCCGCGCGAGCGCGCGCGCGGCGAAGTCGCCGAGCTCCTGTAACCGGGGACGTGCCCGGCTGCCGAGGTCGCGCAGCTGCTGCACCCGCCCGCGCGCCAGCCGGCGCAACTGCAACCAGCGTGCCCGAAGGTCGCTCGGCGTGTCGGGTTCGGTCACGGCGCCGTCCGGCTCCTCGCTGGTCGCTCAGTCCGGCTGTTCGTCGGCGAGCACGGGCTCCTCCTCGCCGAACAGCTCCGCGGCGTTACGGTACCAAATGCGATCGCGCTCCTCGTCGTTCAGTCCCAGCGCTTCGAAGATCCAGCGGAAGCGATCGACGTGCTGTCCGATCTCCTCGTTTCCGCAGTCTGAGCCCCAGACCAGCTTCTCGACGCCGATCTCGCGGCCGATCAGGCGGCGCTCCATCGCGTGGCGCTCGATCGTCTCGCCGCCGGAGAGGTCGAAGACCACGTTGTGCCGCCAGCGCGCCACCGACGAGGCCTCCTCGTAGTTGCCCGTGCCGCCGAGGTGCGCGCCGATCAGCGGCAGGTCCGGGAAGTTGTTTGCGATCGTGTCGAGCTGGAACGGGCGCATCCGCGCCGCCGAGACGTTGCGCGGGCCGCCGCGACGGCGGAACTCCTGCCAGCGGCGCAGCGCAGCGGCCGCCTCCGGATCGCGACGCGGGTGCGTGATCGAGTAGTCCACGCCTCCGCCGATCACGCCGAGGTGGAAGAGGATCGGCATCCGCCGCTCCTCGGCGGCGGCGTACACGGGGAAGTAGCCGGGGTCGTCGATGGGCAGCGGCGAGCCGATGATCTTGAGGCCTCGGTAGCCGAGATCGTGGAGCCGCTCGACCTCGCCCGGAGGAACCTCCTCCATGGGCAGCGAGGCGATGGGGACCATCAGATCCTCGTGCCGCGCCAGGTACTGCAACGCCTCGTCGTGCGACGGGCCGGGGATGTTGCGGCCCCCGCAGAGCACCGAGGCACGAGTGACGCCGGCGGCGCGCAAGGCCTCGGCGCGCGCATCAATCTGCTGTGCGTGGTCTGCGCCCTCGGGGTTGTCCCAGTCGAGAGGGAAATGGCAATGTACGTCCCAGATCACGATCGTTCCCTCCTTCGTCGTCAGCCTACGGCTCGCGCATCGTCTGCACCGCGCGCGCTTCGAAGCCGAGCCGCTCCCAGAAGCGCCGCGCCGGCGTGTTCAGCCACAGCACCGAGGCCTCCACCGAGGAGACACCATGCGCGCGCATCCTCGCCAGCCAGATCTTGACGGCGGCGCGTCCGACGCCTCCGAGGCGGCGCCCAGGCTCGACGTAGCACTCGATGACCTCGCCGATCTCGCGCTCTTCCTCCGGCCAGTCCGGGACGACGCGCGTGATCAGGAAGCCGGCGCGCTCGCCGCCCGCGATCATCCATTCGATCCGCTGGCCGCCCGGGTCGGCATCGAGCGCTGTGCGGTACGCCTCGACGGGCGGCGCGGGGTCCCAGGGCAGCTCGTAGGCGTCGAGTTCGGCGAGGTAGTCCGCCAGCATCGCGAAGAACCTCTCGCGCTCGCCGGGCGCGACCTCCCGCAGTTCGACCGGCAGTCCGCCCGCGGTCATGCGCGCACCGCCCCCGCGGGCGCGCGCAGCGTGGCCGCGTGCGGTTCGCCGATCAGCCGCAGCAGCGCCTCGATCGCGTCGAGCCAGTCCGCCCCGAGGGCTGCGCGAGGCAGCCGCAGCTGCGTCTGCCCGACGCGCACACCGGCCGGCAGCGGCGGGAGGTTGCGGCGGCCGAATGGCGCGCCCTCGCGGGCGACAAGGACGATCTCGCTCCCCTCGGCGCGCACCGCCGCGACGCCCGCCTCGCCCGCGGCGAGGCGGATGCGCACGAGGGCGAGCAGCTCGCGCAGCGGCCCGGGGAGTTCTCCGAAGCGGTCGCTGACCTCGGCGCAAAGGTCGGCCTCCTCGCGCAGGTCACGCAGCCCGGCGATCCGCTGGTAGAGCGCGATGCGCGCCTCGAGGTCCTCGATGTAGCGCTCCGGGATGAAGGCGGAGGCGGGCAGGTCGAGCGACACCGGGGGCGGCGGCGCGGGCGCGTCCCGGCCGTCGCGCTTCGCGCGCAGGCCCTCGACGGCCGTCGCCAGCATCTGCGTGTAGAGGTCGAAGCCGACTGCGGCGATCTGGCCGCTCTGCTCGGCGCCGAGCAGGTTGCCGGCGCCGCGGATCTCGAGGTCGCGCAGCGCCACCTGCAGCCCCGCTCCCAGCTCGGTCGCCTCGAAGATCGTGGCGAGGCGCTGCTGTGCGGCCTCGTTGAGGACGCCGCCGCGACGGTGCAGCAGGTAGGCGCGCGCCTGCTGCGATCCGCGCCCGACGCGCCCTCGCAGCTGGTAGAGCTGCGCGAGGCCGAGCCGCTCGGCGAGGTCCACGATCAGCGTGTTCACGTTGGGGATGTCGATGCCGGACTCGATGATCGTGGTGCAGACCAGCACGTCCGCCTCGCCGGCGGCGAAGCGCTCCATCACGCTGCGCAGCAGCCCGCGGTGCATCTGCCCGTGCCCGACCACGATGCGCGCCTCGGGTGCGAGCGCGCGCAGCCGGTCGGCGAACTGGTCGATGCTGTGTACGCGGTTGTGGACCACATAGGCCTGCCCACCGCGTTCGAGTTCGCCGAGGATTGCCTCGCGCACCAGCGCGTCGTCCCACTCTGCCACCCAGGTCTGCACGGGCAGGCGGTCCTCGGGGGCCGACTCCATCGTCGACATGTCGCGGATGCCGGCCAGCGTCATGTGCAGCGTGCGCGGAATCGGCGTCGCCGAGAGCGTGAGCACGTCCACCTCGAGGCGCATCCGCTTGAGCCGCTCCTTGTGGGCGACGCCGAAGCGCTGCTCCTCGTCGATCACCACGAGGCCGAGGTTGGCGAACTCGACACCCGGCTGGAGCAGCCGGTGCGTTCCGATCACGATGTCGATGGAGCCCTCGTGCAGGCCCGCGAGCACCGCGCGCGCCTCGGTGTCCGTGCGGAAGCGGGAGAGCGTCTCCACGCGGACGGGGAACGGCGCCAGGCGCTCGCGGAAGGTGCGCTCGTGCTGCTGGGCGAGCACCGTCGTGGGCACGAGGATGGCGACCTGGTAGCCGTCCTGGACGGCCTTGAAGGCGGCGCGCACGGCCACCTCGGTCTTTCCGAAGCCGACATCGCCGAGGACGATGCGGTCCATCGGCTGCCGCGCCTCCATGTCGCGCTTCACCTCGGCGATGACGCGCGTCTGGTCCGGCGTCTCCTCGTAGGGGAACGCGGACTCCAGTTCGTGCTGCCACTCGCCGTCGGCCTCGAAGGCGTGGCCGCGCAACAGCTGGCGCGCCGCGTAGAGGCGCAGCAGGTCCGCCGCCAGCTCGCCGACGGCCTCGCGCACGCGGGCGCGAGTCCGCGCCCATTCCTGCGTGCCGAGGCGCGTGAGCCGCGGCGCGCGGTCCGAGTCGGCGAGGTAGCGGCTGACGCGATCGATCTGCTCGATCGGGACGTAGAGCCGGTCCTCGCCGGCGTAGCGGAGCTGCAGGTAGTCGCGCTGCTCCTCGCCCACGTCGCGGCGCACGATGCCGGCGAAGCGCGCGATGCCGTGGTCGGCGTGCACGACGAAGTCGCCCGGCGAGACGTCGGCGAGGAAGCGCGCGCGGTGCGAGGCGCCGCGGCGCAACGCGCGCCGCTTGCGGATGAAGCCCAGCAGCTCGCGGTCCGTCGCCAGCGCCAGCTCGCCCCGAGGCGTCGCGATTCGCCAGCCGCCTGGCAGCGAGCCCTGCACGAGGGCGAGCGAGCCGGGCGCGGGCGGGGCGGCGAGGGCTCCCTCGACGGTGACGGCCACGCCCGCCTCGGCAAGCAGCTCGCGGAAGCGCTGTGCCTGCTGCGTGACGACGACGATGCGGTCGCCGCGCTGCACGCGCCGCTCCAGCTCGCGCGCGGCGACCTGCAGTCGTCCGGCGTAGGCGTCGTGTGCGGCGAACGGCAGGCGCAGCGCGCCCGCCTCGGCGCCGGTCGCCCAGCGCGAGAAGGTCGCGCGCGGTGCGCGCTGCTCGATCTGCTCGATCAGCGCCTGCTCGCCGAGGTGAGGACGGGGCGCTTCGGCGGGCAATTCCCCCTCCCGCGCGAGCAGCCGAGCGCGCTCGGCGGTCAGCTCGTCCTGCTCGGCCGCCGCGGCGAGCACCGCGTCTTCCTCGTCAACGATCAGCAGCGCGTCGGCGCCGAGGTGATCGAAGAGCGTCGAGTCGCCGGCGAGCGGCCCGTAGCGGGAGGCCGCCGGCAGTTCGCCTCGCCCCAGTGCCGCCAGCTCCTCTTCCAGCTCGCTGCTCGCGTGCGCCGCGTCGCGCGAGCCATCGAGGCGGCTCGCCAGCTCGAGCAGCGCGTGGTGGTCCGGGAACCACTCGCGCGCCGGGCCGATCACGGCCTCGTCGAGGCGCTCGACCGTGCGCTGCGTCTCCGGGTCGAAGCGGCGGATCGACTCCACCTCGTCGCCGAACAGCTCGATGCGCAGCGGCAGCGCCTCGGTCGGTGGGAAGACGTCGAGGATGCCGCCGCGGCGAGCCGCCTCGCCGGACGCCTCGACGAGCGGTCCGAGCGTGTAGCCGGCCTCGACGAGCTGGAGCGCGAGGGTATCGAGGGCGATCCGCCCGCCGACCACGATGCGCCCCGGTCCGGCGCCGAGATCGGCGCGGCGCGCGGTGAAGGCGGTTGCCGCGGCGACCGAGGCGATGACGAGCGGCGGCTGCGGGTCGCGATCGCCGAGCGCGAGCCTCGCGAGGACCGCGAGGCGGCGCTGCGTGACCGTCGCCGGCGCGGGCTCGCGCGCGTAGGGCAGGCCCGGCCGCGCGGGGAAGTGCAGCGCCGTGACGCCGACCCAGACGCCCAGCGCCTCCGCGTAACCCTCCGCGTCGCGCTCACGCGGGACCAGCAGCAGCGTGGGCCGGCGCAGGCCGTGCTGCAGCGAGGCGACGACCGCAGCCTTCGCCCCGTCCGCAAGGCCGAGCGCCAGGCGCTCGCCCGTCCCGAGGCGTGTTGCTGCCTCGGCAAGCGGCGGGACCGCGCCGAGCGGGTCGAGCAGCGCCTCCAGCGGCGCCGCGAAGCCGGGGGACGAATCCTCCAGTGTGGCCTCCTCGCTGCTCCGGCGGTGCGACGCGCACCTCAATGCGGGGCGCTACCGGCGGAGCGCCCTCGTGAGGTGTGCGTGTATGACAACGAGTCTATCGCGGCCCGGGTTTACGCCCTCGCGTCGCGGCGGCTACTCGCCGCCCCCGCCGTCGTGGAGGCTGCGCATCGCCGCCTCCACGCTCTCGCGCACGGCAAGCTCCACCGCGTCCGCAGCCGCCTCGACGGCGGCCTCGATCGCCTCTCGCTCCTCGCGGCCGGGCTTGCCGAGCACCCAGTCCGCCACGCGATCCGGGTCGCGCACGGGCTTGCCGTCGTCGTAGGGGCGGTCGATGCCGATGCGGATACGCGGGAAGTCGCCGCCGCCGAGCGAGCCGATGATCGAGCGCATCCCGTTGTTGCCGCCGTGGCCGCCCTGCGGGCGCATCCGCACGCGCGCCAGCGGCAGGTCGATCTCGTCGTAGACGACGAGCAGCGCGTCGCGAAGCAATCGAAGTCGCCGCAGCTCGGCGGCGATGGTGGGGCCGCTCTCGTTGTAGTAGCTGCGCGGCGTGGCGAGGTGCAGCGTGTGCCCGTCGATCTCGATCGTCGCGTGCAGCACCCGCCGGTCGCGAGCGAGTTGAGCGCCGTAGCGAGTGGCGAGCCGCTCGATGCAGAAGGCGCCGGCGTTGTGACGCGTACCGCGGTACTCGCCGCCGGGATTGCCGAGGCCGACGACGAGCCGCGGGCGTACCCCTTCACCCGACGGAGCCTCCCCGGGCTCCTCGGGTGCGGCGTCGTGGCGGGGCGCCTCGCGGAGGCGGGCGCGGAAGGCGGCGAAACGGCGGCGCAGGCCCATGCAGCCATCGTCCGGCCCCGGGCGGCGCAGGCGCAAGGGCGCTCGGTGCCGGGTCATCCTCAGGGCCTTGAATCCCTGTTATGATACCGAGTATCATCGCCCGTTGCGTTGGTGTGCGCTGCCTGGAGGTCACCTGTGACGCACGCTCCAAGCGAAGTGACGCGATTCGTCGGACTGGGCGGACCGGCGATGGTCGCTCCGCCCTGTCGCGAGCTGATCGACATCGCGCGCAACCTCGGCGCCGCGCACGCCGACGCCGCGGCGGAGTGCGACCGGAGCGGCGAGATCAACACCGCGCTGCTCGACGATCTGCGAGCTGCGGGCTACCTGAGTGCGGTGCTGCCGCGGCCGGCGGGCGGCGGCGGGCACAGCCTCGGCGAGATCGTGCTGGCGCAGGCGGCCCTCGCCGAGTACGACGCGTCGACCGCGCTCGGCGTCGGGATGCACCTGATGGTGATCGGTAACGAGGGTTGGGGGACGCGCTGGCACCCGCGCCGCCGGGAGCGCCTCTTTGCCTACGCCCGGGAGCCCGGCGCGCTCTTCAACGTCCTGGCGACGGAGCCCGAGCTTGGAGCGCCACAGCGCCTCGAGCGGCCCGCGACGACCCTCGTCCCGGACGGTCCGGACCGCTGGATCCTGAGTGGACGCAAGTCGTTCGCCACGTTCGCCGAGGAGCTCAGCCACGCGGTCGTCTACGCCTCGGTAGGCGATGGGTCCGATGACGTCTGCCTCGTGCTGCTGCCGATGTCGGCTCCCGGGGTATCGATCGAGCGGACCTGGGACACCATCGGCATGCGGGCGACCGCCTCGCACGACGTGATCTTCGACGGCACACCCGTCGAGGGGGACGACGTCGTCAACCGCTCTTCGTACCGCGTGCTCACGAAGCGGCCGGCGATGACTCCCTGGTTCGCGCTGCCGGTCGCCGCGGTCTACCTCGGCATTGCGCGCGCCGCACGGAATCACGCCGTGGAGTACGCCCGCACCCGACGCCCCGGCCGAGGAGCCCGTGTGGCCGATGACCCGCATGTGCGCGAACTCACCGGGCAGATGGACGCCGAGCTGATGGCAGCCGAATCCACGATCCTCGTCGCCGCGTCGGCAGCCGGACTCGAACTGCTCGAATCGCCCCGCTTCGAGGCGATCGAACCAATCGAGGCGGCCGCGAAGCTGGTTGTCACGTCGACCGCGATCCGCGTCGTCGACGCCGCGATGCGCATCGTCGGCGGGGCGGCGCTCCGCGGTGGCTCGCCCCTCGAGCGCTGCTACCGCGACGTGCGCTCCGGGCCGGTGCACCACCCGAACGATGGGCGCGCGCAGGCGGCGCTGGCCAAGCACGCGCTGGACCAGCTCCGCACGCCGGTCGGCATCGAGGGTTCCCGGCTGTTCCGGGTCAACGCCTGAGGCTCCTCCTCCGCCCACCTCGCTTGCGGCTCACGAACGCGCGTCCGTATGCTCGCAGCGCCTTACGCCGGAACGAGGATTGGAGCACGAGTTGAGCGACCCGATCGCCGCCGCCCGCGCGGACGGCCGCACCCTACTCACCGAGGTCGAGTCGAAGCAGTTGCTCCATGACGCGGGCATCACAGTCACGCAGGCGCGGCTCGCCACGAGCGCCGACGAGGCGGTAGCCGCAGCCGAGGAGTTCGGCTACCCGGCCGTCCTCAAGGTCGTCTCCGGCGACATCGCCCACAAGTCGGACGTCGGCGGCGTCGAGCTCGGGCTCGGCGATGGCGACGCCGTGCGCGCGGCGTACGACCGCATCATGGCCGCCGTGAAGGCCGCGGAGCCGGACGCCCACGTGGGCGGCGTCTCCGTCCAGCAGATGGCCGACCCCGGCGTCGAGGTGATCATCGGCATGACGACGGACCCGCAGTTCGGGCCCGTGCTCGCGTTCGGCCTCGGCGGCATCATGGTCGAGGTGCTGAAGGACGTGGCCTTCCGCATCGTGCCCCTGGAGCCGCGCGACGCCGGTCAGATCGTGCGCGAGATCAAGGGCTACCCGGTCCTCGAGGGCGTGCGCGGCCAGCCCGGCGCCGACATCGACGCGCTTGAGTCGATGATCCTCGAGGTCTCCGCCTTCGCGGAGGCGCACCCGGAGATCGCCGAGCTCGACCTGAACCCGGTGTTCGCGCGCCCGGACGGCGCGATCGCGGTGGACGCGCGCGTCGTCCTCGCGGAGGCATAGCGCCTCGATGGCCGTCGACCGCGATCGGCTGCACCGCACGCTCACCCCGCGCACCGTCGCCGTCGTCGGCGCGAAGGGGCCGGACTTCGGCTGGATCGAGAACCAGCGCGAGTTCCAGGGCCCGCTCTACTCCGTGCAGCTCGACCCCAACGAGATCGTCGAGATCGAGAAGCGCGGCTTCACCAACTACCTGAAGCTCGAGGACGTCCCCGAGGACATCGACCTCGTGATCTGCGCGGTGCCCCGGAACATCGCGCCCTCCATCCTCAGCGACGCGATCAAGAAGGGCGTCGCCGGCATCGCGATGTTCACCGCCGGCTTCGCCGAGACCGGCGAGGAGGACGGCATCAGGCTGCAAGAGGCGATCGTCGAGATGGCGAACGCGGATGGCATGCCCGTCGTCGGCCCGAACTGCATGGGCGTCTACAACCGCCGCCGAGGCGTCAAGTTCCACTCCGACGTGGACCAGGGCGACAGCGGCAACGTCTCGATCGTCGGCCAGAGCGGTACGCACACGATCAACATGACCACGGCAGCCCAGCGCGCCGGCATCGACGTCGGCCGCGGCATCTCGATCGGCAACGCCGTCGTCATCAACGAGGCGGACTACCTCGAGTACCTGCGCGACGACCCCGACACCGAAGTGATCGGGATGTACCTCGAAGGGCTGAAGGACGGGCGGCGCTTCTTCGAGGCGCTGCGCGAGACCACGCGCATCAAGCCCGTCGTGATCTGGAAGGGCGGGCAGACGACCGCCGGGCAGCGCGCGACGCGCTCGCACACCGCCTCGCTCGCGACCTCCTCGGCGACCTGGGACGCGCTGATCAAGCAAACGGGCGCGATCCCCGCCAACAACGGCGACGAGGTGATCGACGTGATCCAGGCGCTGGTGCACTCCGCGCCGCCGCAGGGCCGCCGCCTGGCGCTGATGGCGATGACCGGCGGGCAGTCTGTCGCGATCTCGGACGCCTTCGGTCGCGTCGGCCTCGAGGTGCCGGAGCTGGCGGACGGCTCCTACGAGCAGTTGGGCGAGTTCTTCAACGTGATCGGGGGCTCCTACCGCAACCCGTTCGACATGGCGAACACGATCGGGCGGGCAGGGGACTCGGACAACTTGCGGCGGATCATGGACATCCTCGCCGAGGATCCGAACATCGACGGCATGGTCTACGAGTTCACGGCGAACTTCTTCGCGCGCTTCTGGAAGGAAGAGCCGGGGCTGTTCGACGAGATGATGGGCACCCTCGACGACTTCCGCACGCGCACCGGCCTGCCGCTGGTAACGGTGATGCACCCCGGCCACAAGGACGAGGACGTGATTCCGCTGCGCGACGACGTGATCAGCCGCGGCTTCGCGGTCTACCAGTCCTTCGACCGCGCCGCCCTCGCCCTCTCGCGCGTGGTGGCGTACCGGGAGTGGCTCGCGGCGCTGTAGCAGGCGGGCAGCGCCCCCGCTGCTTGGCCCCGAACCGCCGCCAACGCGGTACCATCGTGCCATGACCAACTCCGCGGACCCGCCCGAGCGCCACATCTACCTCGACGCGGCCGCGTCGACGGCCGTGCGGCCCGAGGCGCTCGAGGCGATGCTGCCGCTCTTCTCGCAGCACTTCGGCAACCCCTCGGCGCACCACGCGGGCGGGCGCGCCTCGGCCGAGGCGCTGGCGGAGGCGCGTGAGACCGTCGCCGAGGTGCTCGGCGCGCGTGCCGAGGAGGTCGTCTTCACCTCGGGCGGGACGGAGAGCATCAACGCCGCGATCAAGGGCGTCGCCTTCGCGCAGCGCGAGGCCGGCGCCGGCGCGCACGTCGTCACCAGCGCCGTCGAGCACCACGCCGTCCTGCACTCGATGCACTACCTCGAGCGCTTCGGCTTCGAGGTCGAGATCGTCCCGGTGGACGAGCACGGCGTCGCCGACCCGGCGGCGATCGCGGCGGCGGTGCGCGACGACACCGTGCTGGTCTCGGTGATGTACGCGAACAACGAGGTGGGCACGGTGCAGCCGCTGCCCGCGATCGTCGAGGCCGTGCGCGAGCGCCAGCGCGCCATCGGCCGGCCGATCCCGTTCCACACGGACGCCGTGCAAGCCGCCGCCTCGCTGCCGCTCGACGTGGACACGCTCGGGGTGGACCTGCTCTCGCTGTCGGGGCACAAGTTCGGCGGGCCGAAGGGCGTGGGGCTGCTCTACATCCGCCGCGGCGTGCCGTTCCTGGAGCAGACCTCGGGCGGCGGCCAGGAGCGGCAGCGCCGCTCCGGGACGGAGAACGTGCCGGGCGCCGCCGGCTTCGCGACCGCGCTCAAGCTCGCGCAGGCCGAGCGCGAGGCGTTCGCAGAGCGCACCTCGACGCTGCGCGACCGGCTCCGCGACGGGCTGGCCCTCGCGCTGCCCGGCGCGCGGCTCAACGGCCACCCCTCGCAGCGTCTGCCGCACAACCTCCACCTCTGCTTCGACGGTATCGAAGGCGAGTCGCTCGTCGGTGCGCTCGACGAGATCGGCGTGGAGTGCTCGGCGGGAGCGGCCTGCACCTCGGCTACGTGGGAGCCCTCGCACGTGCTGCTGGCGATGGGCGTGCCGCTCGAGCTGGCGATCGGCTCGGTGCGGATGTCGCTCACCCCGGAGCTCGGCGAGGCGGACATCGACTACGTCGTTGAGCGGTTGCCGTCGCTCGTCGCGCGACTCCGCGAGGCTGGCGCGCCCGTCCTGCCGTAGCCGCTGCGACTCTCGCCCCAGCTCTCTCCCATCGGGAGACCCTTGCGAACTCACACAAGCCCGATCCGGCTCCCTCTCCCCTGGGGAGAGGGGACCGGCGGGAAACGGTTCGGAGGGTCGGTTCCCCAACCCCGTCATTCCGGCGAAAGCCGGAATCCAGCCGAGCCGCGCAGCGCGCTCGTCCGACGCCCGCGGGGCACGAGCCCTCGGGGGCGCAACAACCGATCGAGGGGGGAGCATCCGTGGACGAGCCCCCTCACCCCAGGGAGAGGGGGCCGGATCGCGCATGCGGAGTTGCGCGAGGCTCTCCCTCGGGGAGAGGGACCGGGAGGGCTGCGCCGGAACTGTGTATGCGCTTTACATCAGGGCTGTTGGCAAGTTATGGTTGCGTATGCACGTCAACAATTCCATGCCGATAGGAGGAGCTGCGTGCCCGACTCCCCGTTCGACGACTATCTCGACCTCGTGGAGGCCGCCCGCGAGCTGGGGATCCATCCCCAGAGCCTGCGCAGGCTGATCAAGCAGAAGCGCGTCCCCGCGGTGCTCTTCGCCGGCAAGTACCTGATCGAGCGCGACAAGCTCGAGATGTTCAAGGCCAACTACGACCCGCGCCCCGGCCGCAAGCCGCTCCGCCGCCTGATCTAGGACGCGCCCCAGGACGCCGGAGGCCCGAGCGTGACGCTGCCGCGGGACGCGGGTACGGACGAACCGCGCGGCCGCCTCTGGCTCGCCGATCTGCTCTGGCGCATCGGCTGCGTGCAGTTCGGCGACTTCTCGCTGGGCCGCACCGTCCGCAACTCGCCGATCTACATCAACCCCAAGCTCATCGTCTCCCAGCCCGAGGCGCTCGCGCGCGTCGGCGCGCTGATTGACGAGGAGCTGCGGCTTGCGATGTCGATGCGCAACCCGCACGTGGAACGCTTCGACGTGATCGCGGGCGTCCCGATAGGCGGGCTGCACATCGCGACCGCGCTCTCGCTGCAGATGCGCACGCCGCTCATCTACGCGCGCCCTCGGGCGGCCGGCGACGAGTCCGGCCAGCGGCCGCAGATCGAGGGCAGCTATCGGCCCGGCCAGACCGCGCTGATCGTCGACGACCTTGCAACGGGCGGGGGCTCGCTCGTGGAGGCGGTGGAGAGCCTGCGCCGAGCGGGTCTGCGGGTGCGCGACGCGGCGGTGCTGATCGACCGTGAGCAGGGCGCGACGCGGCGCCTCGAGGCGCTCGGCGTGCGGCTGCACCCGACGCTCACGCTGGAGGTGCTGCTCACCTTCCTGCACGGCGAGGAGCGGATCGACCCGGACGACTACCGCGCCTCGATGGCCTACCTGCACCGCGAGGGCGAGCCGCGCTCCGAGTTCGACCAGTAGCCGGTCGCCCTCGGAACCGGCGCTCTGCGGCGGCTCTGCTACACTCGCCGGCAGAACACGATTCCAGGCCTCACCCATGCCGAGAGGAACGACCGATGGCCGTCAAGAACGAGCTGGAGCCTTTCACGCGCATCGACGTGCACGAGGCGCACGAGATGATCGAGGAAGGCGACGTGCAGGTGGTCGACACGCGCGAGCCGTACGAGCACGCCGAGGGCCACGTGCCCGGCTCCCTCAACATCCCGCACATGGCCACCCTGCCGCGCGCCGGGGAGCTGGCGACCGACCGGCCGATCCTCTTCATCTGCAAGTCCGGCCAGCGCTCCGCCGTCGCCGCCGAGTTCGCCGCCACCATGGGCCTGACCGACCTCTACAACGTCGAGGGCGGCCACGACGACTGGCGCGAGGCCGGCTACCCGATGGAGCTGTAGCGGCGGGCGCGCCGCCCGCACGCGCATGACCGCCGACCCCGGTACCCCCGGCACCCGCAGCTACCTGCTGTTCGACATCGACGGCACGCTGATGGAGGCCGAGGGCGCGGGTCGCGCCGCCCTCGAACGCGCCTACGACGAGGCGACCGGCATCCCCGGTGCGATGGACGGCGTCGTCTTCGCCGGCCGCACGGACTCCTGGATCCTCTCCGAGGTCGAGCGCACGACCGGCGTGCGCATCGACCGCCGATCCTACGTCCCGCGCTACCTCGAAATCCTCGAGGAGGAGCTGGACGCGCGGAACCCGCGGGCGCTGCCGGGAGTCGCCGACCTGCTCGAACGGCTCGCCGCACGCGAGAACGTGGTGCTGGGCCTTTGCACGGGCAACATGCGGGCGGGGGCCTTCGCCAAGCTGCGCAGCACGGGCATCGACGGCTACTTCGCGAGCGGCGGCTTCGGCGACCGCCACGAGGACCGGGACGACATCACCCGTGAGGCGGCGCGCGCCATCGGCTGGACCCCCGGCGCGCCGCTCGCGCACGTCGGCGACACCGAGCACGACATTCGCGCGGCGCACGCCATCGGGGCTGCGGCCATCGGCGTCGCCACAGGCGGGCACGACGCCGACCAACTGCGTGAGGCCGATGCCGACCTGCTGCTCGGAGACCTCACGGGCGGCGAGTACACCGTCGAGGCGCTGCTCGCCGTGGCGCGCACCGTGGCCACGGGCGCATGAGCGCCAGCGGCGAGGCCACGCACGACGTCGCCGTGATCGGCGCGGGCATCGTCGGCCTCGCGACGGCCAAGGCGCTGCTGGAACGCTGGCCGCGCCTGCGGGTCTGCGTGCTGGAGAAGGACGCGCGGATCGCCGGGCAGCAGACCTCGCACAACAGCGGCGTGATCCACTCCGGCATCTACTACCGGCCCGGCTCGCTCAAGAGCGAGTTCTGCGTGCGCGGCCGGGACG
The DNA here is from genome assembly GCA_009839925.1 of Chloroflexota bacterium. GTDB lineage: Bacteria > Chloroflexota > Dehalococcoidia > UBA2979 > UBA2979 > VXMT01. The sequence continues at coordinate 10,393 of VXOS01000059.1, read as the reverse complement.
CCCTCGTGCGCTTCTGCGAGGAGCGCGAGATCCCCCACGAGCTTTGCGGCAAGCTGATCGTCGCCACCCGCGAGGAGGAGCTGCCGCGCCTCGAGACGCTCGCCGAGCGCGCGACGGCGAATGGTGTCCGGGGGCACGAGCTGGTCGGCCCGGAGCGGGTGGCCGAGATTGAGCCACACGTGCGCGCCCTGCGCGCGCTCTGGGTGCCCTCGACCGGCATCGTGGACTTCACGCTGCTCGCCGAGGCGTACGCCACCATCGTCCGCGAGGCCGGGGGCGAGGTGCTGCTGGGCGCACGCGTCGAGGCCTCACACGTCGCGGGCGGGGTGCGCTACGTGCAGGCGGGCGAGCTGGAGCGCTCGGCGCGGCTGTTCGTGAACTGCGCGGGGCTGCACGCCGATCGCGTCGCCCGGCGGCTGGGGGCGCGCACACCGGTGCGAATCGTCCCCTTCCGGGGCGAGTACTACACGCTGCGGCCGGAGCGGGCCGACCTCGTGCGCGGGTTGATCTACCCCGTGCCCGACCCCGCGCTGCCCTTCCTCGGCGTGCACTTCACGCGCAACATCCGCGGCTACGTCGAGGCCGGCCCCAACGCCGTGCTCGCGAGCGCGCGCGAGGGCTACCGCAAGCGTGACGTGAATCTCGGCGATGTCTGGGAGATCGCCCGCTACGGGGGCTTCTGGCGGGTCGCGCTGCGCGAGTGGCGGACCGGGCTCAACGAGGTCCACCGCTCCTTGCGCAAGTCCGTCTTCGTGCGTGACCTGCAACGGCTGATCCCGGAGGTTCGCGGCGACGATCTCGCCACCGGCGGCTCCGGCGTGCGCGCGCAGGCAGTCGCGCCCGACGGCGCGCTGCTCGACGACTTCCTGATCGAGCGCAGCGAGGCGGCCCTGCACGTGCTCAACGCGCCCTCGCCGGGGGCGACCTCCTCGCTGCTGATCGGCGAGCACATCGCCTCGATGGCGGGGGAGATGCTGGGGCTGGCTGCCTGAGCGGTTGACGGACCGCGCGCCGGATGCGGAGATCGTCCCGCGATCCGGGCAACCTCGCGGCGGAGGGAGCACACGCTTGAGAGTCGGCGTCTCGCTCTTCACGCAGAACCACGGCGACTGGGATCGCTTCGAGGACGGCGAGGGCTCGCAGCGCCCGCCCGCGACCGACCAGGCGACCTACGACGCCGAGCTGGCGCTCGCCGAGCAGATCGAGCCACTCGGCTACGACTCGATCTGGGCCGTCGAGCACCACTTCTCGCCGCTCAACCTGACGCCAAGCCCGCTACTCTTCCTCGCCAACCTCGCGGGCCGCACGCGCCGCGTCGACATCGGCACGATGGTGATCGTGCTGCCCTGGCACGACCCGCTGCGCGTCGCCGAGGAGATCGCGATGGTCGACAACCTGCTGCAGGGGCGGCGGCTCTTCGTCGGCCTCGGACGGGGCGCGGCGCGGCGCGAGTTCGATCCGCGCAGGATCCCGATGGGCGAGTCGCGCGCGCGCTTCCTCGAGGGCCTCGAGATCCTGCGCCGCGCGCTCACCCGCGAGCGCTTCTCCTACGAGGGCGAGCACTACGCGGTCGCCGAAACCTCGCTGCGGCCGCGTCCCCGCAGCGCGGACCTCGTCGAGCGCTTCATGGTCGCGGGGAACAGCGCGGAGACGATCGAGATCGCGGGGCGCGAGGGGCTGGGGTTGCTGCTGCTCAACCACAAGCCGTGGGAGGACTACGGCGAGGAGGTCGGGCGCTACAACGCGGCCCGCGCGCACCACGGCTTCTCGCCGGCGCAGCCCACCGTCGTCGTCAACGCGGTCTGCGCCGAGACCGAGGAGCAGGCGTGGGACGACCTGCTGCGCTACTTCGGCGAGCTGAAGGACGGCACCAACCGCCACTACGAGTGGGACGAACCGACGCACTTCCTCGAGGCGACCGGGTACGAGCACTACGCCCAGGCGGCGGAGCGGCGGCTCAACTCGACGCCGGAGCAGCTCGCCCGCGAGAGCGCGCTCACGCAGGTCTGGGGCACGCCCGGGCAGTGCGTCGAGAAGCTGCGCTTCATCCAGCGCATGACCGCCGCGCGCGAGTTCGTGATCGTCTTCAAGTACGGCACGATGCCCTACGAGGTCGCCGAGCGGAGCATGCGGCTCTTCGCGGAGGGCGCGTTGCCCGCGCTGCACGCCCTCGACCCCTCGGCCGCCACGACCCTGGGCGTCCCGACCTGACTCCCGTCCGGGCGCGTCTCTGCAGCCCGCGCCGACGCGACGCATTCCGCGCGTTGTAACCTAGCGACCGGCACGACACAGCCGGAGGGAGCCCGAGATGGTGACGCCCCTGATGCCCGACGGTGCTCCTCCCCCCCTTGAGGGCGTGCGAGCGATCGAGATCGCCTCGGGGCTCGCGGTCGCCTACTGCGGGCGGCTGCTGGCGCAGACGGGCGTCGAGGTGATCCGCATCGAGCCGCCCGGCGGCGACGCGATTCGCCAGGCCGGGCCGTTCAAGGACGACCGCTCGGACCTCGACGGCGGCGGCCTGCACCGGCTGCTCAACGCGGGCAAGCGCAGCATCGCGCTCGACCTCACGACGGCCGAAGGTGTCGCGGCCCTCGAACCGCTCCTGCGCGACAGCGCGCTGCTGATCGGGAGCTGGCGCACGCCCTCGGCGCTGCCGCTGGCCGAGCCGGAGCGAATGCGCGAGCGTTTCCCGGATACGACGTACGTCTCGATCAGCGAGTTCGGCATCGACGGCCCCTACGCCTCCCACCAGGCCGACAGCCACATCATCGAGGCGCTCGCCGGAAACTCCTACGTGAGCGGCGACCCCGATCGCGAGCCGCTCAGCTCGGGCGTCGAGCTTGCGGACTACTTCGGCGCGGTCGTCGGCTGGATCGGCGCGCTCGCCGCGGTCGCGGAGAGCAGGGCCGGGGAGCGCCCCGGCTTCGTCGACGTCTCGATCCACGAGACGCTGACGATGACCGACGACCACAACCTCTCGGTCTACCTCGGTACCGGCGGGGTACGCCGCCGCTTCTACTCGCAGATCCTGCCGGGCTACCCCTCGGACATCTTCGCCTGCAAGGACGGCTACATCGCCTTCGTCACCGCCGGACCCGGCGGGCGCGACTTCGCCGGCAATATCTCGAAGCTGATCGAGCGGCCCGAGCTTGCGACGCATCCGCTCCTCGCCGACGCGGCCGCGCGGGTGGTGCACTGGCGCGAGTTCGACGAGCTGGTCCAGCCGTGGTTCGACTCGCACACCTCGCGCGAGATCTTCCTGCGCACCGGCGAGCTCGACCTCGGCTTCGGCGAGGTGGCGTCCGTGCCCGACCTGCTCGATGACCCGCACCTCGAGGACCGTGGCTACTGGCGGGCCGAAGTCGACGCGGACGGCGAGGCCACGGGCGGCGTGCTCCCCGGACCAGCCGGGAGGTTCACCGAGAGCCCGCTGCTGATCGGCCCGGAAGCGCCCGCCCTCGGCGAGGCGAACGCGCTGCTGCCCGAGGCAGGCGTGGCGGACGAGCCCGCGCAGGCGCCCGCCGCCACTCGCCGCGAGGCTCCCAGTGGTCGCCTCCGCTACTTCGAGGGCATCCGCGTGGTGGATCTCTCGCGCGGGTGGACGGGATCGCTCGCCGGCCGGCTGCTCTCGGAGCTCGGCGCGGACGTGGTGAAGGTCGAGTACGCGCGTCCGCCGCACTCCTCGATCGGCCCGGCCTACTTCACGGCGCGGCAGGCGAGCAAGCGGTCGGCGGCGCTCAACCTGCGCACGCCCGAGGGCCGCGAGCTGATGCTGCGCCTGCTTGAGCGCGCGGACGTGTTCGTCGAGAACTTCCCGCCGCGCGTCACGCGCGGGCTGCACCTGACCTATCCGGAGATCGTGGACCGCTGCCCGCGCATCGTGATGTGCTCGATCGCCGGGTTCGGGCAGTCCGGCCCCAACGGCGAGCGCTCGGCGGTGGGCATGACGATGGAGGCCGCCTCCGGCCCGGCCGCCGTCACCGGCTACCCCGGCGAGCCGCCGCTCAAGACCGGCCAGACCTGGGTCGACCCCTTCACCGGGCTCAACGGCGTCGGCGCGATCATCGCCGCCCTGATGCGCCGCGAGGTGACGGGGCGCGGCCAGCGCATCGACGTCTCGATGCAGGAGTCGACGGTGCCGACGCTCGGGCCGTACCTCGGCGACTACCTGCTCAACGGGCGGCTGCACGGCGGCGACGGCAACCGCCGCCCGGGCATGGTGCGCGGCGCCTACCCGTGCGCGGGCGAGGACGATTGGGTCGCGATCTCGCTGCGCAACCATGCCGAGTGGGGGGCGTTCTGCCGGGCCACGGGCCACGACGCCTGGCTCTCCGACTACCGCTTCGCGAGCGCCGAGGCGCGCACGCGGCACCACGACGAGATCGACGCGCTGATCGCGGACTGGACGCGCGAGCGCTCGAAGTCGGAGGTCGCGGAGCTGCTGCAGGGAGCCGGGGTGCCGGCCGCCGGGGTGCTGAAGGCGGATGAGATCCTGCTCGACCCGCACCTTCGCGCTCGAGAGTTCTTCGACCCGGTCTATGTCGAAGACCTCGGCCCGGTGCCGCTCCAGCGCTACTTCCCGCCGAAGTTCGACGGCCGGGGTTTCCCGACGCGCAACCCCGTGCCCCCCTTCGGCGAGCACACCGCCGAGGCGCTGATGGAGGTCGGGCTGACGGAGGCCGAGGCGCGCGAGGCGGCGGGCTCGCAGGGCCTCGTCGCGCCCTCGGCAGGCTGGTGGGATCCGGAGGTGGTCGCGGCCCGCGATGCGGAGTTCGCGGACTACGCCGGCCTCGGTTCGATCCTGCGCTTCGACGCCGACTTCCTCGAGAAGGTGCGCCTCGCGTAGTCCGGGCGGCGCCCGCCCCGTTCGGCCTGCAGGAGGCGCGATGGATCCCACGCACGCATTGAGGCCGTCGCTCGAAGAGGCGCGCGAGGCGTGGACGAAGCTGGTCGATGCCGACGCCGAGCAGGTCGCACGCGTGCGCGAGCCCGAACCCGCGCACGACTTCTACGCGCCGGTCGCGGGCACCTTCCGGCCGTCCGAGTCCTCGGCCGCCGAGTTCGAGGTACTGGCGTCGCTCGCGCAGCCCGAGGATCGCTGGCTGGACATCGGTGCGGGAGGCGGCCGCTTCGCGCTGCCGCTCGCGCGCGAGGTGGGGGAGGTCATCGCGATCGAGCCCTCGCCCGCGATGCGCCGCGTGCTCGCCGAGGGCGTGGAGGAGGCGGGTCTGACGAACCTCACCGTGCACGATGCGCGCTGGCCGGTGGAGGGCTGGACGGAGCAGGCGGACGTGGCGCTGGCCGCCCATTGCCTCTACGACAATCGCGAGCCGCTCCCATTCATCGAGGCGATGGAACGCCACGCGCGGCGTCTTTGCGTGGTGTCGCTGGCGCGGTTCCCCCGGGGCGTCCAGTTCGCCGAGCTGTTCGAGACGGTCCACGGGGAGCCGTTCCAGGCGCTCCCGGCGTTGCATGAGTTCGTGGCGCTGCTCGGAGCGCTCGGGCGCTCCTACGAGGTGCGCCGGGTGTGGGCGGGTTGGCTGGCGGAGCCGATCAATCCCGAGCAGGCGCGGACATTCGTGCGGCGCCTGCTCTGGCTGCGGCCCGGTTCGGATAAGGACCGGCGCATGTGCGATCTCATCGACCGGTGGTGGGGAGGGCCGGACGGCGTCCGGCTGCCGCTGGGGCCCCGGGAGATCGGGATCGTCACCTGGCGAACGGCCGGCGGATAGCCGGCCCGGACCGCCCTCGTTGTCGCGCCGCCGCCGCCTCCCGCGCTCCGATATGATGGCGCTCGCCTAGGGAGGTGCGGAATGGCCGAGAACTCTGGATCGGAACTGCTTGCGCGTCAGATGCGCGAGGAGGGGGTCGAGGACCTCTTCTACCTGATGGGCGGCCCCATCATCGAGACCGCCGGGTTCGCCGGCGACTTCGGCATCCGCACGATCGACTGCCGCCACGAGCAGGGCGCCGCGATGGCCGCCCACGGCTACGCGCGCGTCAAGCGATCGCCCGGCATCTGCCTTGCCGCCTCCGGGCCGGCGACCACCAACCTGCTCACCGGCGTCGCCAACGCCTACCTCGACGGCGTCCCGATGGTGGCCCTCGGCGGCGCGGCGGCGCTGCGCGCCTTCGACAGCGACGCCTTCCAGGAGTACGACCAGCTCACGATGGCGAAGCCGGTCACGCGCTGGGCCGCGCGCGTCCACCACGCCGACCGCATGGCCGAGTACTTCAACATGGCGATGCGCAAGGCGCAGGGCCCGAAGCCCGGCCCGACCTACCTCGATCTGCCCGGTGACGCGCTCTACGAGCGGGTCGACGACTCCGGGGTGTGGTTCCCGCCCGGCGGCCAGCGGCCGGCCCGCCCCGCGCCGGACGAGGGCTCGATCGAACGGGCGATCGAGATCCTCTCCGAGGCCGAGCGCCCGCTCGTCCTCAGCGGGAGCGGCGTCTTCTGGTCCGACGCCGCCGCGGAGCTGCGCGAGTTCATCGACACGGCGCGCATCCCCTTCTACACGACGCCGCTCGGACGCGGCGTGGTCCCCGAGGATCACGATCTGGCGTTCCTCGCCTCACGCGGGCAGGCCTTCCGCGAGGCGGACGCGATCCTCGTCGTGGGGACGCGCTTCAACTTCATCATCTCGTTCGGGCACCCGCCTCGCTTCGCCGAGGACGTGAAGGTGATCCAGATCGACACCGACTCGACGGAGCTCGGCCATAACCGACCCATCGAGCTCGGCATCGTCGCCGACGCGAAGGTGTCCCTGCGCGCGCTGACCGACAAGGCGAAGGAGGTCGGCCTGCAGGGCTCGCAGGACTGGATCGCCCGCCTCGGCGAGAGCGACCACTCGAGGCGTCAGCGGACGCTCGAGATGGCCGAGTCCGATGCGACGCCGATCCATCCGCTGCGCATCGCGAACGAGATCGTGAACACGGTCGAGCGCGACGCGATCATCTGCATCGACGGCATGGAGACGCTGAACTTCGGCCGGCAGTGGATCCCCGCGTTCGCCGAGGGCGGCCGGCTCAACTCCGGACCGAACGGCTGCATGGGCACGGGTATCCCCTTCGCGATGGGCGCGAAGGCCGCGGCGCCGGGCCGCCAGGTGGTCGCCTTCATCGGCGACGGCTCGTTCCTGATGAACGTGCAGGAGTTCGACACGATGGTGCGGCACGACCTGCCGATCGTGGCCGTGATCAACAACAACGGCGGCTGGACCGGCGGCCCGAACACCACGCCGGGCCGCAGCCTCGGACAGTCTCAGCGCTACCACGACGTTGTCGAGGCGCTGGGCGGCTACGGCGAACTGGTCATGAAGCCGGAGGAGATCCGCCCGGCCATCGAGCGCGCCTTCGCCAGCGGCAAGCCCGCCTGCGTGCACGTCGTCGCCGACGAGCACGCGCGGGCCAGCACGGTCCCGTTCGGCGGTTACTCGACGATGATGCAGCGCGAGTAGCCGCCTCGGAGAATTCGCTACGCGGCCTGCAGCTTGCGCTCGATCGCCTCGGCGGCGGCGCGAATCGCCGCCAACTCCCCGTTCACGTCCGGCGCCGCCGGGCGGTTGAGTTCGGCGAGCAGCGGGATCAGTCGCCGGCCGGGACAGGATGTCGCCTGAGGCAACGGGTCACCCGAGGTGTTCACCGTCGGCGTCATGCCGTGCCCGAAGACCGGAGCGCCCGGCAAGGTGAAGCGGAAGCCGCGGATCTCCTCGACGGCTTCCTCGATTGCCTCGCGCAGGCCGGGTGTCGGCTCGTCCCTGCCCGTGCGCTCGTAATCGCCGAGGGCACAGACGCCGATCGCCTCGATGTTCCAGCGCACGCCGGTCTTCGGGTTTCGCCCCTTCGTGTGCGCGCGGTGGGTTCCGGCCTTGCCGACGGCGTAGAGCCGCCCGCTGGGGAAGGCGACGTAGTGGTAGCCGGGTCCGATGCCGAAGCGCGCGTGGTGGTCGCGCGCCAGCGAGCGGATGCGTTGCTCCTCCTCGCGGCGGGAGGCGTCCGCGCCGAGTGGCGGGCCGTACCAGCCCGCCGCGTGGTGCAGCACGATCGCACGCAAGGGCCACGCATCGCGGTCCAGCTTCCAGCGCGCCATCCCGCCGCGCATAAGCTCCGTCGCGAAGTAGCGGTCCGTCAGGTCGATGGCCATGCGGGCCCCCTCGCCGCGTGTGTACGCCGCGGAGGGGGCGTGCTCGAAGGGGAATGTGGCGCTGGGGCGCGCTACTCCGGCCGCAGCACGAGCAGCACCGCCGCCAGCGCCACGCCGGCGAGCAGGGCGAGCAGCGCGCCGCGCAGCACGAACGACGGATCGAGGCGGCTCCGGCCCCGCGAGAAGGCGCTGCGCCGTCCGTCCCAGCCGGCCTCGATCAGCGCCGCCGCGGCGGCCTCCGCCTTGCGCGCGGGGACGAACAACGCATAGACGAACGGCGCCCCCGCGGGGTAGACGGAGGAGCGCGACCCGAAGCTCGCCGCGTGCTCGATGTGCAGCTCGGCGTCGATGCCCTCGGACAGCAGCAGGTCGTGGTACTCGCCCGCGCTCTCGGCGTCTTCCTCGACGGTCAGCAGGACTAGCCCGCGCTGGCCGGGTGGCAGCTCCGCCGGGTCAGAGGGTGAGGTCACTGTCGGGCGGGCTGTGCCGGCCAGGTCACCGAGGCGAGCCGGGTCAGGCGGGCTGCAGCGCCCGCACCCGGACCTCGGCCGCGGCGTCCGCCGTGCCGCGCAGCGGGAACAGCGCCATCAGTGCGCCGCCGTCGAAGTAGCGCGACGCATAGACGACGCCGGGCGGGACGCCGTCGTCGAGCTGCGCGGGGATGCGCACCTCGTGCGAGCCGTTCGCCAGCACCAGCTCGTCGCCGGCGCGCACGCCGAGCGGCTCGGCGTCGGCGGGGTTGATCAGCAGCGACTCCTCGCGGTGCAGCTTGTCGGCCTCCTCGGAGCGCAGCGAGGCGCCCTCCCACGAGGTGTAGAGCGAGCGGTCGGCGATCAGCCGCAGCCCGTCCGCCGCCGCGCCGTCGCTGCTCGCGGGCAGCGCCTGCGGGCTTGCGCCGGAGGCCGGCGATGAAGACAGCGCGCGCGTGCGGCCGGAGCGGACCGCCTCGTACGGCTCGTAGCCCTCGAGGCTCGCGGCCGCCTCGGCCATGACCTCGCCCGCGCTTTCGTAGGCGAAGTCGCCGCCGAGCGCGTTCGCGAGCGCGACGAGGATGGCGACGCCGTCGCGCTCGTCGCGGCGCGGCTGCGCGGCGGGGCGCTGCCGGGTGATGCGGCGGTCGCCCGTGGTGAGCGTGCCGTCCTTCGCGAAGAACGGCAGCTCCGCCAGCACGACGTTCGCGTGCGCCGCCGTGGTCGAGCGCAGCGAGTCGATCACGACCAGCGCCTCGACCGTCTCGAGGGCGGCTCGGATGTCGTCGCTGCCGGGTGCGTTGAGCAGCGGGTTGTCGTCGTGGATCAGCAGCGCGCGGATCGCACCGTCGCGCGCTGCCTCGATGATCTCGGGGAAAGAGCGGCCGCCCTCGCCGGGCGCGACCCCCATGTCGGTGATGCCGAGCACGTTGGCGTCGGTCGGGAGGTAGTGCAGGCCCTGCGCGGCGCGGTCGCCGAGGGCGGCGATGGCGAGATTCGTGCAGGCCGCCGCCTGTGCCCCGGCCGCTTCGGCGCTGAGCGCGCCCGGCGCGAAGACGATCGCGCACGAGGGCGCACCGTCGTCGCCGTCCGCCTGTAGCTCCGCGAGAAGCGCCCGCGCGGCCTCGAGGGACTCTGCGTCCACGCCCGTCGGCGCGGGGTCGCCGGCTTCGGCCAGCGCCTGGACCGTGGCGGCCTCGGCGCCGGGTTGCGGCTGCAGCCAGACGGCGGCGAAGTCGACCAGTTCGCCCCAGCGCGGCGAGACGAGCACCAGCTTCGCGCCATGCTTCACCACCGCGTCCTTGACGCGCAGCGAGATGACCTGGTGCGACTCCTCGATGTCCCCGCCCACCACGACGATCGTGCCGGCCTGCTCGATGTCCGAGTAGCTGGACGGCAACTCGGCGGAGCCGAGGCCACGCTCGAAGGCGGCGGCGGCGGCGCGATGCACCGGGCCGTGCGAGAAGTCGAGGTGCGGCGTGCCGATCACCTCGCCCGCGAGCTTCGCGAGCAGCGCCGCCTCCTCGTTCGTCGCGAGCGGCGAGCCGAGGACGGCGATCGCGTCGGACCCGTGCTGCTCCTTGACGCCCGAGAGCAGCCGCGCGGCCTCGGCGAGCGCGTCTTCCGGCGCGGCCGGAAGCAGCAGGTCGCCCTCGCGGACGAGCGAGCGGCTCAGCCGCTCGCCGTCGCCGCCGGCGGCGTAATGGAAGCGACCGCGCACGCCGGTCGCGTTTACACATATACGAGCCCCCGCGCCGTAGAGGGATGGGGGGTGGGG
>VXOS01000195.1 GCA_009839925.1 Chloroflexota bacterium | reverse complement strand
TGAATAACAGACAGGTAGTCTAGCGCCGCGGCGGCCGACGGCCCCGCGCCCGCGGAGTCGCGGGCTGGCGCAGGCGGGGGTGCGACCTGAGCGACGACGGAACTCAACTGGATAAGCTGCTGGAGCGGGTCGCGCGGGGCGAGCTGAGCCCGAGCGACGCCGCCGACCGGCTGCGCACGCTGCCCTTCGAGGATCTCGGCTTCGCCCGCCTCGACCACCACCGCGCGATCCGCGACGTGCTGCCGGAGGTCGTGCTCGCCGAGGGCAAGACCGCGCAGCAGGCCGTCGCGGCGGGCTGCGCGATCCTCGAGCGCGCCGGCTGCCTGCTCGTCACCCGCGCCTCCGAGGAGATCGCGCAGGCCCTCGAGGCTGCGATCCCGGACCTGCGCCGCCATCCGCCCTCGACGGCGCTAAGCGTGGACCGCCGGCCGCCGCGCACGCCGCGGAGCGGCGTCGTGATCGCCAGCGGCGGCACCTCCGACCTCGCGGTGGTCGAGGAGGCGGCGGCGACCTGCGCGCTGATGGGCCACGAGGTTGAGCGGATCGTCGATGTCGGCGTGGCCGGCATCCACCGCGTGCTCGCGGAGACGGAGGCTCTGCGGAAGGCGAACGTGATCGTCGTCGTCGCGGGCATGGACGGCGCGCTGCCGAGCGTCGTCGCGGGCCTCACCGCCGCGCCCGTGATCGCCGTGCCGACGAGCAACGGCTACGGCGCGGCCTTCGAGGGCCTCGCGCCGCTGCTGACGATGCTCAACGCCTGCGCGACGGGCGTGTCCGTGGTCAACATCGACAACGGCTTCGGCGCGGGCTACATCGCCGCGCTGATCAACGAGCAGGCGTGGTCCGGGCCGCCGGACCCCACCGCCGGGTAGCGGGCGGCGAGCGATGCGGGTTGCCTACGTCGACGCGCGCTTCGGGGCGGCCGGCGACATGCTGCTCGGCGCCGCCCTCGACGTGGGCGCGGACCTCGAGGCCGTGCGAGCGGCGCTGGCCACACTGCCGTTCGAGGGCTGGTCGCTCGACGTGCATGCGGTGCACCGCGCGGGCTTCGCCGCTACGAAGGCGGACGTCACGGTCGAGACGCCGCAGCCGCCGCGGACCGCGAGCGGGATCATCGCGATGATCGAGGCCGCGGCGCTGCCACCTCGCGTGGCCGAGCGCGCGGTCGCCACCTTCGAGCTGCTCGGCAGCGCCGAGCGCGCCGTGCATGGCACGCCCGAGAGCGAGGAGGCGCACCTCCACGAGGTAGGCGGCGTCGACGCGATCGTGGACGTGGTCGGCACGTTCGCCGCCCTCGAAACCCTCGGCGTCGAGCGGATCTGCGCGAGCGGGCTGCCCGCGGGCGGGGGCACGGCGCGAGCGGCGCACGGGCGCCTGCCGGTGCCCGCGCCGGCGGTCCTGGAGCTGGCCGCGCGCAGCGGCGCGACGCTGCTGGAAGCGCAGCCGGGCGAGCCGCCCTCCGAGCTGGTCACGCCGACGGCGATGGCGATCCTCGGCGCGGTCGCCGAGTTCGGGCGGCCCGCGCTGCGCCTCGAGCGCATCGGCATCGGCGCGGGGACACGCGACCCCGAGGGCTGGCCCAACGTCGTGCGGCTCTGGATCGGCGAGGCGGAGGCGAGCGCGACGGGCCAGCGCCCGATCGCGCTGCTGGAGACCAACGTCGACGACATGCCGGGCGAGCACCTGCCGTTCCTCGAGGCGCGGCTGCGCGAGGCCGGCGCGCTCGACGTCTGGTGGACGGCGGTGCAGATGAAGAAGGGGCGGCCGGGCCTGCAGATCACGGCCGTCGCCGCTCGCGAGGACGCCGACGCCGTCGCCGCCTCGCTGCTGGAGCACTCGCCGACGCTCGGGGTGCGCGCGACGGAGCTGCTGCGCTACGAGGCGGAGCGCGAGGTCTTCGAGTTCGAGAGCTCGCTCGGGCCGGCGGCGGTGAAGGTCAAGCGCCTCCCCGGCGAGCCGCCTCGCGCCGCCCCGGAATACGAGCACGCGCGCGCCCTCGCCGAGCGCAGCGGCCTGCCGATCGCCGAGGTCTACGCGCTGCTGACGCGGGAAGCCCTCGCGCTGCTGGAGTAAGCCAGGGCAGGCGCCCGGCTAGAATGCGCGCGCCGCACGCGACGGTCGGCAGCGGCGCGGGAGGAACGCCACATGAAGCTCGATCTGCTCTACGAGCTGTCCTGTCCGAAGCCCTGGAACGAGGAGAAAGAGCGCAACGCCTACTACAACGCGCTCGACCAGATCGTGCTCGCAGACCAGCTCGGTTTCGGCACCGTGTGGGAGGTGGAGCACCACTTCCTCTCGGAGTTCTCGCACTCCTCGGCGCCGGAGATCTTCCTCGCCTGCGTCTCGCAGCGGACCGAGCGGATCCGCATCGGGCATGGCGTGGTACTGCTGCCGAACCCGTTCAACTACCCGATTCGCGTCGCCGAGCGCATCGCCGCCCTCGACATCATGAGCCGGGGGCGCGTCGAGTTCGGGACGGGCCGCTCCACCTGGTACGAGCAGGCAGGCTTCAACGTGCGCCCCGACGAGACGCGCGCGATGTGGCAGGAGGCGCTCAGCATCATCCCGAAGATGTGGTCCAGCGAGCAGTTCTCGCACAAGGGCGAGCACTTCGAGATCCCCGAGCGCAACGTCCTGCCCAAGCCGATCCAGCGTCCGCACCCGCCCGTCTGGGTGGCCGGCACGCAGGACGAGTCGTTCGAGATCGCCGGCCGCCTCGGCATCGGCATGCTGGCGCTCACGATCATGGTCCCGGTCGAGGAGCTGGAGCGGCGCATCGCGATGTACCGCAAGGCGAGCGAGAACGTCGAGCCGATCACCGACGTCGTCAACGACCGCATCAACTGCCTCACGCTCGTCCACTGCGCACACACCACGCGCGAGGCGATCGAGAACGGCGCGCCGCAAGCCGTCGCCTGGTACCTGCGCACCGTCGCCGCCCTTTTCGCCCCGCCCGAGGGCGGCGAGATCGTCTCCGGCTTCGACTTCGCCGCACACGGCCAGCGGAGCCTCGAGGACTCCGTCCCGCAGTTGCAGAACGAGGCAACGCGCGCTATCGACGAGTTCCACCAGGGCGAGATCGGCGTCGACGACCTCTACGACGCGCTGAACACCGACGAGATGGTGATCATCGGCGACCCGGAGCAGTGCCGGAAGAAGCTGGAGCGCTACGCCGACCTGGGCCTCAACAGCCTGATGTGCCAGGTCCAGATCGGCGACCTCTCGCACGAGGCCGTGATGAACTCCGTCGGCCTGCTCGGCAGGGAAGTCCGCCCGCTGATCGACCCGGACTGAGCCGCCGGAGCTGCGAGCTCAGTAGAGGCGCTGCGCCTCCGCCTCCAGCGCGCGCTGCTCGGCGGCGTTCATCGGCTCGTACGAGGTCGCCGTCGCCACGTTCTCCTCGATGCGCGCGGGGAAGCGCGCGCCGGGGATGGCGACCGAGACGCCGGGCTGCGAGAAGACGTAGCGCAGCAGGTTGGGCGGCGTGAGCGGGCCGTCGTAGCCCTCGGCGATGCGGCCGCGCATCACGCTCGTGCGGCCGGAGCCGCCGAGCGGGCGCATCACGATCACTCCCACGTCGTGCTCGCGCGCCAGCTCGATCAGCGACGCCGTCTCCGTGAAGAACGCCGAGTACTCCAGCATCACCGTCGCGAACTCGCCGCTCTCGATCGCCAGCTTCAGCACCTCGAGGCTGTGCGAGGAGATCCCGATGTGCTCGATCAGCCCGCGGTACTGGGCGATCTGCAGCCCCTCGAGCGCCCCGTCCTCGCCGGTCGCCTCCTCCCACGCCTCGAGGGAGGAGATGTCGTGCAGCTGGTAGAGGCTGATCCGCTCCACGCCGAGGGTGCTGAGCGAGCGATCGATGTCGTGCTGGCTGCCGTTGATCGAGTGGCTGAACGTCTTGCTGGCGATGTGGAACGCGGGTCGGGCGGACTCGGCGCGCGCGCGCACCGCCTGCCCGATCATGAACTCGCTGCCCGCGTACTCGCGCGCCGTGTCGACGAAGTCGATGCCGAGGTCGAGCGCGCGCTCGAGCGTCTGCGGCCCCTCGCGCGCCGTCGGCGTGTCCATCGCGCCGAGGCCCAACTCGGTGACCAGCAGCCCGGTCCGGCCCAGCCGCCGCCGCCCCAGCTCCGCCATGCAACTCAGCCCCGCACACCCACTCCCGAGGCGGCTAGCCGCCCTCGCCGCGCAGCTGCTCGAAGTCGAAGTCCTCGGGCATGGGGACGACGATCGAGCGCCGAGGCACCTCGACGGTGCGGGCGATGTGGCCCCGGCCGGTGGTGTCGTCGGCGAAGAAGACGTCCCCGACGCCGAAGGTGCGCTTCGAGCCGTCGCCGCACTCGACCTCGGCGCTTCCGGAGACGGTGATCACCCACTGGCGGTGCGGCGCGGGGTGGTAGTCGGTCTCGAAGGCCTGAGTCGACTCGTGCAGGCTGATCTGGCCGGCGTCGAGCAGCGGGGGGGGGGGGGCGGGGCCGCCCGCGCCGGCCCGCGCGCCGGCGGGGGCGCCCCCGGGGGAGGGGCGGGGGGGGCGCGGGGGGAGG
>VXOS01000052.1 GCA_009839925.1 Chloroflexota bacterium | reverse complement strand
CCTGGCCCCTATCTCAGAAGCCCGGCACCTGTCGCAGCTACTCGGGAATAAGACATGCTAGCCGAGCGCGCTCGTAGCGGCGATGGCGAGCCCGGTCATCGTGATCATGAGGCCGCCGAGCCAGATGATGATGTCGCGCTTCAGCACGGCCATTTCCGAGCGTACGTTGTCGAATTCGGCGTACACCTTGCCGAACTCCGCGTACACCTTGCCGAACTCCGCATCCACCTTGCCGAACTGCGCGTCCATCTTCGCCTCGAGCTTCGCCAGGTCGTCCTTCGTCGCGAGATTCTCCGTTACGTCCTCGGCGAAGGTGACGAGGGCGTGCGCGTGCGCCTCCCGGAAGCCGGCCTCCTGGAGCTGCGTGGCTGCCCTGAGCGTGTCGAATGCCACCGCCATGGGCGTCAGTCTAACACGAACGCGTCAGGCCCGCAGTGCGACGCGGCGGCCTGCTCGCAGCGCCGCTACATGCGCGCGATCAGGTCGCGGGAGATGCGCTCCAGCGTGCGCCGCGAGGACGGCACGTCCGGGTCCGTGATCAGGATGTTGAGGCGAGAGACACCGAGTTCCTCGAGGCGCTGCGCGAGCTCCAACTCGGGAGGCACGCCGGCGCTGATCTCGACGTCGTCGGGGTCGCGGCCGTTCGCCTCGGCGGTGCGTCGGGCTTCCGCGATCAACTCGTGCCACGCGCGGCCGAAGACGTGCGGGAAGAAGCCGGCGCCGTACTTCCCGGCGCGCCTCGCCGCGGGGATCGAGTGCCCGCCGATGATGAACGGCACGCCCCCGGGCTGGACCGGCTTCGGGTCGCAGACGACGTTGGAGAAGCGCACCAGCTCGCCCTCGTAGCTCGCGACAGGCTGCGTCCACAGCGCGCGCATCGCCTCGATGCACTCGTTCGTGCGCTTGCCGCGGCGCTCCCAGGGCACGCCGATCGCCTCGAACTCCTCGCGCAGCCAGCCGACGCCGATGCCGAGGTCGACGCGGCCCTCGGAGTAGACGTCGAGCGAGGCGAGCTGCTTGGCGAGCACCACCGGGTTGCGCTGCGGCAGAACCAGCACCGAGGTGCCGAGGCGGATGGTCTTCGTCTTCGCGGCGACGAAGGTGAGCGTCACGATCGGGTCCGGGATTGGAGCGTCCTCGTAGGGCATGCGCTCGGCGTAGGGGTAGTCCGAGCTGTGCCCCTGCGGGATCACGACGTGGTCGCTGGTCCAGAGGGTGTCGAAGCCGTAGTCCTCGGCAGCCTGGGCGAAGCCGGCGAGGAACTCCGGCGAGGTCACCGGCTGCTCGTTGAAGTCGACCGTCACTCCGAAGCGCATCTCGGCCCCCGTCTCCCGCTCAGTATCACGCAGTGTCCGCGCCCTCGCCGCATCGTAGCGGAGCGCCCGCTTGCGCTCACGGCGTGCCCCGCGCCCGGCCTCGCGGTACGCTTGGCGCACTCGACGCGCGGCGGAAGGAGCGAGGGCGATGACGACCGGTGCGGTGCTGGACGCGAGCGACGCGACGTTTGCGACGGACGTGATCGAGCGCTCACACGAGCTGCCGGTGGTGGTCGACTTCTGGGCGCCGTGGTGCGGCCCCTGCCGCGTGCTCGGTCCCACCCTCGAAACGATCGCCCACGAACGCTCCGGCGAGGTACAGCTCGTCAAGATCAACGTCGACGAGAACCCCGGCATCGCCACCAGCTACCAGGTGCAGGGCATCCCCGCGGTCAAGGCGTTCCGCAACGGCGAGGTCGTCAGCGAGTTCGTCGGCGCACTGCCCGAGCCGCAGGTCCGTGGCTTCTTCGACTCGCTTGTGCCGAGCGCCGCCGACCAGGCGGTCGCCGCAGCCGAGCACGCGCTGCGCATCGACCAGCCGGGCGCCGCGCGGCTCCACCTCGAGCACGCGCTCGAGCAGGATCCCGACCACCCCCGCGCCTCGGCGGCGCTCGCCGCGATCCTGCTCAGCGATGGCGAGATCGCCCGCGCACGCGAGCTGGCCTCCCGCTTCCCGGGCGACCCCGCCGCCGCGCGCGTGCTCGCGCAGCTCGCGTTCCGCGACGAGGCGGGCGAGGAGCCGCGCGAGGCCCTCGAGGCGCGGCTGGAAGCGAATCCGGACGACGCCGAGGCGCACTACCGGCTCGGCTGCCTGCTGGCCGCGGAGGGCGAGTGGCGGGACGCCCTCGAGCACCTGCTGGCGACAGTGCGGCTCGACCGCGAGGTCGCCGACGACGGTGGACGGCTGCGCATGCTCGACGCATTCACGCTGCTTGGCGACGGCAACGAGCTGACGCGCGGCTACCGCCAGCGCCTCACGAACGTGATCTTCTAGGACGCGGCTGAGGCGGAAGCGATGGCCGACGCGATCGACTGGCCCGCCGTCCACGCCGAGGCGCTCGACATCCTCCAGCACTACCTGCGCATCAACACCTCGAACCCGCCGGGGAACGAGGCCCCGGCCGCGCGCTTCCTCGGCTCGCTGCTGGAGGCCGAGGGCGTCCCCTGCGAGTACATCGAGACCGCACCCCGGCGCGAGGCGCTGGCCGCGCGGCTGCGCGGGGACGGCAGCCGCCGCCCACTGTTGCTCGGCAACCACCTCGACGTGGTGCCGGTCGAGGAGGAGTTCTGGGACGTGCCGCCCTTCGGCGGCGTCGTGCGCGACGGCCGCATCTACGGCCGCGGCGCGATGGACATGAAGGGCGCTGGCGTGATGCAGCTCATGGCCGTGCTGCTGCTCCAGCGCCGCCGCGAGCCGCTCCGCCGCGACATCGTCTTCCTCGCGACGCCCGACGAGGAGATCGGGAGCGTGTACGGCATGCGCTGGCTCGTCGAGCACCGCCGCGACCTGTTCGACGCCGAGTTCGCGCTCAACGAGGGAGGCGGCGGCCTCAGCGACTTCGCCGGTCGCGAGGACGGGCGCATCTTCCTCGCCAGCGTCAACGAGAAGTCGGTCGGCTGGCTGCGCCTGCGCGTCGAGGGCACGACGGGGCACGGCAGCCTGCCGGCCGGGGACAACTCGGCGCTGCGCCTGATCCGCGCGCTGCTGCGGCTCGCCGACTGGGATCGGGGCCTGCGCTTCGAGCCGGGCACCGCACGCCTCGTCGACCAGCTCTCGCGCGCCGGGCTGCTGCCATCCCCCGAGGACAGCGAGGCGTTCGAGCAGGCACTGCGCAGCGACCCTGCCGCGCTGGCGATGTTCATCAACACGCTCAACGTCACCGTCATCGACAGCGGCTTCAAGGCGAACGTCATCCCCCCGCGGAGCGAGGCGGTGATCGACTGCCGGCTGCTGCCCGGGCAGACCCTCGAGGGCTGGATCGAGCAGGTGCGCGAGCGCATCGACGACCCGCTCGTCTCTGTCCGGCCGGAGCTCGACGACTTCACCTCGACGGCGTCCTCGGATTTCGACACGGAGCTGTTCACGGCGATCCGCGAGGTGGTCGAGGAGGCGTTCGAGGGCGCCGTGGTCGCGCCCTCGGTGGCATCATTCGCCACCGACAACCGCTTCCTGCGTGAGATCGGGATGCCGTCCTACGGCTTCATCCCCTGCATGTTCAGCGCCGAGGAACGTGCGGGCTTCCACGCGCACAACGAGTTCCTGACCGTCGAGAACCTCAACAGCGGCTGCGAGCTGATGTACGAGATCGTGCGCCGCGTCGTCTGCTGACGCCCGTCGCGCCCGCGAGGGCGGCTACAGCATCCCGCGCTGCGTGAGAGCGATGCGCGTCACGAGCTGGTGCAGCTCGGCGCGGCGCTCGAGCGCCTGGTTGTGCTGCCCCATCTCCACGAGGATCGGCGTCAAGCCCTCCACGTAGTTGCCCAGCGAAAGCGAGCTGCCGCCGCGTCCGGGCCGCCAACCGCCCCAGCTGCTGGTGTCGTCGAACGACGGGCTGTTCTGTGAAGATCCGAACCCCCAGCTTCCCCGGTCCCGCGCGACCAGCTGGTCGCGTTCGATCTCCACCTGCGCGTTGAAGTCCTCGGCGATGCGCGTCGCGGCCTCGCTGTCCGCTCCGGGTCCGCCCGTGATCGTCTGGCCGATGAACGCCGTGCCGCTGTTCGAACCGCGCTCGACGTAGAACCCCCACGACTCGTGCAGATCGAGGACGAGCGAGACGCGGTAGCGGCGCGCGACCTCGACGATCTGCGCGGCCATGCGCGACATCGGCAACTCGGCGTCGGCCGCGCCGGGATAGAGCCGGTTAAGGTCACCGAGCTCGGGCAGGGTCCGCTCCCCGACGCGTGTCGCGACGATGTTGGCGCGCGGGATCACGATCAGGCTGCCGCGCACGGGCTGCCACTCGACGATTTCCTCGGTCGCGAGCCAGCTTCCCGGCTCGTTGCCGTGCACCCCGCCGAGCACGAGGACGGACGGCCCCTCCTCGCCACTGTGGTGGGCGACCAGCGGGTTCTCCCACTCCGTGCCTTCCAGCAGCGCGATGTCCTCGCGGCCCGCCGGCCACGGCGTGGGCTCCGGAGTGGGCTCGGGCGTGGGGCTGGGTGCAGGAGTCGCGGTCGGCGCGGGCGTCGGCGTCGCGGTCGGCGCGGGGGAAGGCGTGGGCGTCGGCGTGGCGCTGGGC
>VXOS01000201.1 GCA_009839925.1 Chloroflexota bacterium | reverse complement strand
CCCACACCCACTCCGACGCCCGCCCCTACTCCAACCGCGACGGCGGAGCCGGCACCGGCCAGGACCGCAACGCCCGAGGCGGCGGCCGCGCCCTCGCCGACCGCCACGGCCGAGGCGACGACAGCCGCCGAGGCTCCTGAGCAAGAGGGGGGTCCGGACGCGCCGAGCGCTTCCACGGGCGCAGCCGCCGAACGTGAATTCGGGCTCCCGCAAATCGCTTTGCTGCTGCTCGCCGTGGCGCTCGCGATCTGGTCGTTGGAGTTGCTGTTCCCGCGGTGGCGGCGGGACGCAGCCGCCCCGGAGGAGCGCGAGGGCGACTGATCGCCGGCTACTGCTCCTCCAGCACGGGCGGCTCCCCGATGATCACGCCCGTCGAGAGGTCGAGCGGCGGCAGCGCCTCGTCCTCCAGGTCGGCGAGGTCGACGACGTTGCCCGCCTCGATCTCGCGCTCGATCTCGCCCAGGCGCTCCTCGCGGCGCTCGCGCGCCTCCTCGGTCAGCTCCAGCTCCTCGGCGATGCGGTCCGCCAGCACGTTCGAGGGCGACTCGAAGTCCTGCGGCAGACGCGCCTCGATCGCCGCGTCCAGCGCGGCGTACTCGTTGCCGCCGAGGAAGTGCAGCGGGCGCGTCTCCTCCGCGCCGAGCAGCCAGCGCTCGCCGAAGGAGCGCTCGTCCACGTGCACCGCCACGGCGAGGGCGATGCACAGCTCGTGGTCGCCGAAGGGCAGCACCTCCTGCAGCTCGCACTCCACCCAGGCCACGCAGCCCTTGAGCAGGGGCGCGTCGATGTGCGTGGCGGTGAACGTCTCGAGCTGCGTCGCGTCGAACTTGTCCAGCTCCTCGCCGCTGTAGGTTCCGAGGTACTGGACCAGGTGCAGCAGCGGGCGCGCCGGGATGTTGAGCGCGAACTGCTCCGAGGCGCGGATCAGCTCCAGCGAGTGGCGCGTCTGGTGCAGCGCGACGCCGACCAGCGGCGGCTCCGCCGAGAGCGGCGTGTGCCAGGCCACCGGCAAGACGTTGTCCGCGCCTCGATCGTGCGTGGTGACGAGCGCAACCGGCCCGCCGAGCAGGATGCGGGAAGCCGCCGTCGCGGGACGGCGCTCGACGCCGTCGGGGGGATGTTCGATCACACCCCGAGTATAGGAGGCGTGAGGGCGGCTACGCGCCGTCCAGCACGGCGATCAGCGCCTCCTCGAGCTCCTCCTCCGGCGCGAACGCCTCGAAGCGTCCGGCCACCAGGCCGTCCGCGCCGACGATGAAGGTCCACTCCGGCGTGTGCAGGCCCCACTCCCGCAGCAACGGCGTCTCGATCGCCACGCCGAGGCCCATCGTGCGGATCTCCTCCGGGTTCTCGTAGAGATCGACGTGGATGAAGTTCGCGCGATCGCCATGACGCTCGCGCAGCACGGTCAGGATCTCGGCCTGCGGGCCGCACAGCGCGTTCGTGCAGAAGCCCGGGCTGGCGAAGACGATCACAAACGGGCGGCCCGCCTCGAGCGCCTCGGCGACCGTCAGCTCGTAGAGCGCCGGGTCCGGCTCGGCGCCGGTGGACAACTGGTAGATGGACTCCACGTCATCCAGCGTTCGGTTGAGGCTCGCCGGCGCGGGATCGCCCACGTCCGGCGCGAGCGTGCGCTCGGCCACCTCGGCGGGGAAGCTCAGCACGGCGAGCGAACCGTCGGGACGGGGCAGGCTCACCTCGAGCAGCCACTCGCCGGCCTGGTCGAACTCGAGCTCGCCGACGTAGAGGCCGCGAATGCCCTCGGGGAAGTCGAAGTAGCGCGCGATCGCGGTCACCTCCTCGCCGCCGCCGAGGCTCGCGGAGATCGAGACGATCGGCAGCCGCACGATGCCCTCGCTGTCGCTCAGCACGAAGGCGATCCGCTGCGGCCCGAGGCCGAGGTCCGGCGTGCCGAACACGAGGATGAGGCCGGACGCCTCGTCTTCGTACTGCGGGTAGCTGGCCTCGAAGCCCTCCTCGCCGAACACGGAGGTGCGCTCCTCGGGCGTCGCCTCGGCGGTCGCCTCCGGCGTGGCCGTCGCGTGGCCCGTCGAGGGCGCCGCAACCGTCGCCGTCGCGGGCGCCGTCGGCGCGGCCGCCTCGCGCGTCGCTGTCGCCGCGGGCGGGGCGGTGGCGGTCGCCGCCGGCTCGTCCGTGCCGCCGTCGCCGCAGGCGAGGGCGAGCGTGCCCGCGAGGAGCGCCGCGAGCTCCAGCGGCGCCCGGGCGCGTGTTCGTCCGCTGAGTGCCTGGCGGATCCACATGATCACGCCCCTTCCAGGTAGCTGCCGAACGTCAGGGCAAAGATCCCGAATTTGTCGGAGTTCGAGGCGAGTTGCAGTTCATGCTCGCCGAAGTCCGGTAGTTCAACGATGGCGTAGTGGCGCGGCTCGTTGACGTGGATAAAGCTGTTGCCCGCCTCGTCGAACTTCACGTCTCCGCCCGCCTCCTCGGGAGTGAGCGGCCTCCCGTCGATCCTGATGTAGACGTCGTACGACTCTCCGGCAGGCGGCTCAAGCACGACGTTGACACTGCTCGCGCGGAAGAGGAAGGCGAAGTAGTCCTCGAGGTTCTCCGTCTCGCGCGCGTGCACGATCGCCTCGCGCTCGTTGCGCCACAGGCCATGCACGTACCACTTGTCGTCCTCGCGCTCATCCGTTGTGGTGTCGATGTCCTCGTATAGCACCTCGCGGTCGAACTCTAGGTAGTACTCCTCCTGCGCGGCGTAGACTCCCCCGCTGCGCCAGTAGCCGCCGTACAGCTCGCGGGTCCGGTTGCTTGCTCTCGGATCGCGAGCCACGTTTGAGATGGTGCCGGCCTGGATGTCGGAGACGTCGTGGCCGGCCTCGGTGAGAGCCTTGCGGATCGCGCGCTCAGTCTCGGCATAGCGTCCCTCGCCGATATTGGCCCAGACCACTTTCCCGGTCTTGTCGAAGAGGAACTTCGACGGCCACCAGCGGTTGTTGAACGCGCGCCAGGTCCTCGAGTCGTTGTCCTGCGCCACCGGCCAGGGAACGTCCAGCCGCTCGATCGCCGCCGCGACGTTCTCCGCGGACTCCTCGAAGGCGAACTCGGGCCGGTGCACACCGAGGATCACGAGCCCCCGGTCCGCGTATTTCTCGTGCCAGTCGCGCAGGAAGGGCAGCGTGCGCACGCAGTTGATACAGCTGTACGTCCAGAAGTCGATCAGCACGACGTTGCCGGCCTCGAGCTGCTCCTGGATCGTGAACGGCTCGGAGTTGAACCACATGCCGAGGCCCACGACCTCGTACTCCGGCACGATGCGCGGACCCTCGGGCGTGGGCTCCGGCGTGGGCGTCGCGGTGGGCCTCGGTTCGGGCGTCGCGGGGGGCGGCGGGGCGGGCGTCGCGGTCGGGGTGGGCTCTGGCGTCGCCGTCGGCGTGGGATCGGGCGTCGCCGTTGGCGTCGGCTCGGGCGTCGCCGTTGGCGTCGGCTCGGGCGTTGGTGTCGGGGTCGGCTCGGGCGTCGCCGTCGGAGTCGGCTCAGGTGTCGCCGTCGGAGTCGGCTCAGGTGTCGCCGTCGGAGTCGGCTCAGGCGTCGCCGTCGGTGTCGGCTCCGGCGTAGGCGTCGGTGTCGGCTCCGGCGTAGGCGTCGCGACGACGGCCGTAGGCGTCGCCGTGGCGGCCGGAGTCGGAGCGCCCTCGTCGGCGTCGTCGCAGCCCGCCAGCAGCAGCGCCGTCACGAGGGCCGCGAGGCCCACGAGGAGCGAGCGGCGCGCCATGAGCGGGATCTGCCGGACCGGCTGCGGCGTAAGCGTCACGAGACACCTCCACGAACCCCCGCGTCTCGCAGAGACGGCCCCTTAAGGATAAGCCTTGCGGCCCCTAGCGGCGCTCCCGCAGGCGGTGCGCGCGAGGCCGGGATGACTACTCCGACGGCAGCCCGGCGGGGGCGGCAGCGGCAAGCGCCCGGTCGAAGGTCATGATCCGATCGACGCCGCGCCGGCGGCAGCTCGCGAGGTGGCAGAGATCCCTGGCTGACAGCCCCGCATGCTGGACGTGGAGCTGCTGCGCGAGCGTGACGTCCGCCTCCTCGAGCGGCCACACCTCGACACCCGCTCTCGCCACCAGCGTCATCGCCGCCTCCAGCGCCGGCAACCGGCCGGCCGACAGATAGGCATGCGACAGCTCCTGCAACACCTCCGCCGATGTGCAGAGCGGAGTGCGGAGCCTGGTGGACTCGTCGAGGAACTCGCGGGCGGCGCCCTGCAGCGGATGCGGTGCCCCGACGGCGTACATCAACACGTTCGTATCGACGAAGATCACGTGCCGGTCGCGCCCCGCCGCCGCGACTCCTCGATCACGCGCAGGTGGTCTTCCCAGTCCGGCTCGCGGTCGGGACCGGGCAGGGCGTCGCACTCCCGGAAGAACGCCGCGAGCTCCTCCGGAGACTCGAAGCGGGCTGAGCCCTGACCTTCCTCGATCCGGGCGCGCGCCGCCGCGCGCCCCCCCCCCGGGCGGGTATAACCATATCCGCGCGCGTGATGGGCGAAACGGTCGCGGGGGTGGGGCGGGGTGCCCCGCGGCCCTGGGGCCAGGCTGAGCGC
>VXOS01000207.1 GCA_009839925.1 Chloroflexota bacterium | reverse complement strand
CCGCTATTTACACGCTTATGTTGGTGGGCAGCTTATTAGGGGTTTAAGTGACTGGTGGGGGGGCGGGGGCGGACGACGGCCGAGGCCGGGAAGGACTGACGGCGATGACTGACGCACAGCTGCGACACGACCTGCTGCTGCGCGGCGGGACGCTGCTCGACCCGGCGCAGGGCGTGCATGGCCCTCGTGACGTCGCCTTCCGTGACGGGCGGGTGAGCGCCGTCGCCGAGCGGATCGAGGCGGAGACGGCCGCCGAGGTCGTCGACGTGGCCGGGCGGCTGGTGACGCCGGGCCTGATCGATCTGCACGGGCACTTCTATCACGGCGGCACCACCAGCGCGGTCAGCGCCGACGAGTCCTGCCTGCCCTCCGGCGTGACGACGGGCCTCGATGCGGGGAGCGCGGGCATCGCCAACTACGGGGCGATGCGCGACTACGTCTTCCCCGCGCATCGCGTGCGGCTCATCGCGCTGCTCCACATCGGCGCGGTCGGGCTGGCGCACGGACGCACCGTCGGCGGCGAGCTGCGCGACCTGCGGCTGATCGACGCCGAGGCAACGGCCGCCCAGATCCGCGCCAACCCCGGCTTCCTGTTCGGTGTGAAGGTGCGGATGCAGCGCGACGCCGTCGCGCACTGGGACGCGCGCGAGGCGCTCGCGCTGGCGCGCCAGGCGGCCGACGACTCCGGCTCGCTGCTGATGGTGCACGTCAGCGGCACGCCGATCCCGCTGCCCGAGATCCTCGATGTGCTCGGCGCGGGCGACGTGATGACGCACGCCTACAACGGCACACCGAGCACATGCTGGACGGGCGCGGGGCGGTACGGCCCGAGGTGCTGGCGGCCCGGGAGCGCGGCGTAGTGATGGACGTCGGCCACGCCGGCGTGCACTTCGACATCGAGGTCACGAGGCAGGCGATCGCGCAGGGCTTCCCGCCCTCGACGATCAGCACCGACGCCCACCTCCCGCCGCCGGGCCGCATCACCTACGGGATGCACGAGCTGATCCCGCAGCTGCATGCGCTCGGGATGCCGTTCGAGGACGCCGTCGAGGCGAGCACGTCCCGCCCGGCCGCCGTCCTCGGCCTGGGCGACGAGATCGGCTCGCTCGCCCCGGGCTTGGCCGGGGACGCCGCGGTCTTCGACCGCGTCGAGGGCGCGGTGAGCTGGGTCGACATGTCCGGGCACAGCGTCGAGGGCGAACTGAGCCTCGAGCCCGCGCTCACGGTGCTCGGCGGCGAGGTGGCCTGGCGGGCGGCGTAACGGCGCCCCGGCAGCCTGCTCGTTTGGGGCTTGCGGTGCGGGGCGCGCTCGGCCACGATCGCAGCGCCCGACGTGTACCGAGTCTCAGGATATGGCCCATGCGCACACTCACCCTCGGACTGACCGCCCTCCTGCTGCTGCTCGCGGCCTGCAACCCGTTCCAGTCCTCGGAGGAGCGGGTGCTGACCATCCTCTACTGGCAGGCGCCGACGCTGCCCGGTCCGTACCTGGCGGCCGGCTACAAGGATCGGGACGCCGGCGCCATCACGCTTGAGCCGCTGGCCAGCTACGACCCGGGCGGCAACCTCGTGCCGCGACTGGCCGTCGAGATCCCGACGCTCGCGAACGGCGGGCTGGCCGCCGACCTGATGTCGATCACCTGGACACTGCGCGAGGGCCTCAAATGGTCCGATGGCAGCGATGTGACCGCCGAGGACGTGGTCTTCACCTGGCGCTACTGCGCCGACGAGGCCACTGGCTGCATCGCGCACAGCGCCTTCGCCGACATCGCCTCCGTCGAGGCGGTCGATGCGTTGACCGTGCGCATGACCTTCGCCGCGCCCAGCCAGTACCCGTACAACGTATTCGTCGGCGCCGGCTCGCCGATCATCAGCAGCGCACAGTTCGCCGGCTGCGTCGGAGCGGCGGCCACGTCCTGTGACGAACAGAATCAGGCGCCGCTGGGCACCGGCCCCTACCGCATCGTCGAGTTCACGCCGAACGAGCGGGCGGTGTACGAGCGCAACCCGCACTACCGGGGCGAGGATCCGTACTTCGACCGCGTGGTCCTCAAGGGCGGCGGAGACGCGATCACGGCGGCGCGGGCGGTGCTGGAGACGGGCGAAGCCGACTACGCCTGGAACCTGCAGCTGAGGCCGGACGAGTTCACGCAGTTCGAGGGCGCCGGCCAGGGCACGGTGGTCAGCGCCTTCGCCAGCGACGTGGAGCGGATCGTCGTCAACCAGACGAACCCCGACCCCGCCCTGGGCGACGACCGCTCCGAGTACCTCGGGGGGCGGAACCCGCACCCCTTCCTGACCTTCACGCCGATAGCGCGGGCGATGTCGATGGCGATCGACCGCACGCTGCTCGCCGACCGGCTGTACGGCTTCGCCGGCGGGCCCACGTGCAACCTGGTCACGGGGCCTCCAGGCTACGTCTCATCCGCGAACGACGGGTGCCTCGACCAGGACATCGAGGGCGCGAAGCGGCTGCTGGACGAGAGCGGCGTCGTCGACAGCGACGGCGACGGGATCCGCGAGCACCAGGGCGTGCCGCTGCGCATCGTCTACCAGACCTCGACGAACGCGGTGCGCCAGGAAACGCAGGCTCTCGTCCGCGACTGGTGGCGAGAGATCGGCATCGAGACCGAGCTCGTGGACCACGATGCGAGCCTGTTCTTCGGCGGCGACCCGGTGCAAAGCCCGGCTGAGTCGTACCGCAGGTTCTTCGCGGACGTGCAGATGTACACGACCGGGACCGGCATCGATCCTCAGGACTACCTCTCCGGCCTGCGCTGCGAGCACATCCAGACGAAGGACAACAACTGGGGCGACAGCAACGTCGCACGCGCCTGCAATGCGGACTACGACGCGCTGTACGAGCAGCTGGCGGCGACCACGATCGGTCCGGAGCGCGCGGAGCTGGTCAAGCGGCTCAACGACATCTTCGTGCAGCACTACTACCAGATCCCGCTCGTGAACCGGGCCTCCCTGTCCGCGCACCTCAACACCCTGCAGGGCGTGCGCATGAACGCCTGGGACAGCGAGCTGTGGAACATCGCGGAGTGGCGCCGCTGAGCGACGGCGTAAACGGGCCTCGCGCTACTCGGACCAGCCGCTGATCTTCGAGGGCGTCACGGTGATCAGGCTGAACGGGGTCATCCGCGCGAGGATCTCCTCGGCGTACGGCGGCCCCTCGACGTCTCCCATGTAGTTCCGCGCCATGGTGTGGACCAGCTCGCTGACGTCGGCGTGCTCGGTGACCTCGGCGGCGCCGTTGACGACGACGTAGCGGTAGGGCCGGTCGGGCGTCGCGACGGAGATGGAGACGCGCGGGTCGTTCGCGATGTTGCGCAGCTTCACCGCCGTCGGCCGCGCGAAGACCTTGACCACCTCGCCGTCCCAGTGGAACCAGACCGGCGCGACGTGCGGCGAGCCGTCCGTTCGCACCGTCGCGAGGTCGGCGATGCGCCCTTCGCGCAGGAAGGCGTCGGCCTCTTCGGGGGTCATCACGCTAGTACGCTCCTTGCTGCTCGAAGATGCGGCGCAGGTTGTGGGTCGTGATCTCCTCGATCTGCTCCTCGGGCACGCCGCGATCGCGGAGCCCGGGGATCACCTTCGTCGGGATGGTGAGGTAGTTCCACTCCGGGAAGCGCGTGTCGCGGACGTGGCGCGGGACGTTGAGCGAGAACGAGCCGGCATCGTGCGAGACCACCATGCGGTCCGCGTAGCCGCGGCGGCAGAGCTCCGCGATCACGTCCGTCCGCTTCTCTGTGTCCGCGCCGATCCTCGTCCCGTAGCGGTCCATCCCGATCGTGCTGCCACGGTCCATCACGCTCATCAGGTAGTCGAGGTCGTCCGTGTCGCCGGAGTGGCCGATCACCACGCGCGTGAGGTCGACGCCCTCCGCCTCGAAAACGTCCTGCTGGTCCCGGCCGGTGCCGTGGAACGGGTTGGAGTGCGTCATGATCGGCACGCCGGTCGCGCGGTGGGTGAGCGCGCCGGCGCGTAGCATCAGCTCGTTGAGCGGGTCCACTTCCTCCTCGGTCGCGAGCTTGATGCAGCCGGCCTTGACGCCGCTGTCGGCGATGCCCTGCTCGATGTCCATCACGAACAGCTCGACGACCGGCTCCGGCACGCGCCGCTCGAAGTAGCGCGGTGGGCGCCGATGCACGCCGGTGGCGACGATGATCTGCATCTTCGTGCCCTCGGCGACGCGGCGGATGATCGAGGCGTCCCGCCCCAGGTCCACCGTCGTCAGGTCCACCATGCTGCGCACGCCGAGGTCCCACACCTCGTCGAGCCGGGCTCGTGCGTCCACGATCTCCTTCTCGACATCGATCACGTGCGGCCAGTTGTGCCGCACGGCGAGGTCGCCGCTGATGATGTGCTCGTGCGAGAGCGTGAATCCGAGGTCGGCTGTATCCACGGGGCCGAGCGCCGTCTCGACGGTGGGCATTGCGTCCTCCTCCGTCCCTGGGCGGCGACCCCGGGCGGGTTTAGCTACCCGCGCGGCGCGAGGGCAGGGCCCGGGCGGGCGCGCGCGCGGGGCCGCGGGGCCCGGTAGTGAGGTCGGGCGGCGCGGCGGGGGGG
>VXOS01000151.1 GCA_009839925.1 Chloroflexota bacterium | reverse complement strand
AACCCCTCCACCCCCAATCCCTCTACGTCGGGGGGGCTCGTATATGTTAAAACCCCCCCGGGCCCCCCCCTTCCCCCCCTCCCCCCCCCCGGGCGGGCCGCCGGGGGCCGCGGCGCGCTTCGTCTCCGCCGACGGCGGAACGGCGCGCCTCGAGGTGGTACTGACGGACAACCCGTTCTCCGACGCATCGCTCGACGTCGTGCCCGAGCTGCGCGAGCTCGCGCGCGCTGCCGCCGCCTCCGCGGGACTCGACCCGGGCGCCGTGCTGGTCGGAGGCGACACTGCCGCGGAGGCCGACACACGGACCGCCGGCAACCGCGACTCGCGGGTGGTGCTGCCGCTGATCCTGCTGGCGATCGGGGTGGTGCTGGCGCTGCTGCTGCGATCGCTGGTTGCGCCGCTCTACCTGATGGCGACGATCGCGTTCACCTACTTCGCGACGCTCGGCCTCGCGGTCATCGTCTTCCTGCTGGTCTTCGACCACGCCGGCATCGGACCGGGCGTGCCGTTCTTCCTGTTTGTCTTCCTGAACGCCCTCAGCGTCGACTACAACATCTACCTGATGTCGCGGATCCGCGAGGAGGTCCGGCGCGCCCCGCTCAAGGAGGCGACGGGCTACGCGCTGGCGCGCACCGGGCCCGTGATCACGTCGGCCGGCCTGATCCTCGCGGGGACCTTCTCGGCGCTGATGACGCTACCGCTCGAGGATCTCGTGCAGCTGGGGTTCGCGGTCGGGATCGGCGTGCTGATCGACACCTTCATCACGCGCACGCTGATCGTCCCGGCGCTCGTCGCGATCTTCGGACGCTGGAACTGGTGGCCGTCCCGCACGCCCGCCTGAGTGGTCCACGGGCAGACGCACATGGGGGCGGCCGGAGCCGCCCCCATTGCTCGTTCGAGGCAGGTCGCGATTAGCGGCCGTGGTAGATCGGCTGGCGCTTCTCGGCGAAGGCGCGCTTCGCCTCGAGGGCGTCCTCGGTCTCCTGCAGGATGCGCGTGCGCGTCTGCTCCCAGCGGTAGCCGTTCCGCACGTCCATCGTCTCGATCATGCTGAGGTTTTCCTTGGCGAGGCGGATGCCGATCGGCATCTTCGAGGCGATCAGCCGCGCCTCCTCCATCACCACCTCCATCAGCTGCTCGGGCGGGGCCAGCTTCCAGACGGCGCCGAAGTGGTAGGCGTCCTGGGCGCTGATGCGCTCGCCGCTGTAGTGCGCACGCCGCACGATGTGGTGCGGGAAGGCGCGCATCATGTGGCGCGCTCCGCCGAGCAGGCCGACGTTGATCTCCGGCAGCCCGAAGCTCGCCGTCTCCGAGGCGATCAGGTAGTCGCACGAGCCCGCGAGGGCCATGCCCGCGCCGAGGCAGTAGCCGTTGATCGCGCCGATCACCGGCACCGCGGACTCGAGGATGCAGTTGAAGTTCTCGCGGCCGCGGCGCTGACCCGAGATGTAGGCGGTGTTGCCGCCGGCGCCGCCGGACTCCTGCGCCTCGCTGACGTCGGCGGCGCGGCGCTTGACGTCCGCCCCGGCGCAGAATGAGCGGGTGCCCTCGCCGGTGAGCACGGCGACCCGCACGTCGGTGTTGTAGTAGAAGGAGTCGAAAACGCCCTGGAAGTCCCAGTCCTGCGACGCCGCGTTCACGGGCGGGTTGTCCATCGTAACGAGGGCGATCCCATCCTCGATCTCCAGTCTCAGCTCGGCCATCGGCAGACTCCTTCATGGGTGCGCACTGGGGTTGCGTGGACCATCGTGATCCGACCGGACTATATCGAGCGTCGCGAAGCCCTACAAGGAACGAGGTCGACGAGCGCCGAGGGCAGGCAGCCCCGACGCAGAACCGCCGGCTTTCGCCGGCGGTTGGGTGTGCGTTGGTGCCGAGGATGAGATTCGAACTCATACGCCCTTGCGGGCACCGCCCCCTCAAGACGGCGTGTCTGCCTATTCCACCACCTCGGCCCGGTTCGCGCCCTCGGGAGGGCGGGTGCTGGCAGGAGTGGAGGGACTCGAACCCCCGACCTGCGGTTTTGGAGACCGCTGCTCTTCCAGCTGAGCTACACTCCTGGGCCCTTCGAGTCTATCAACGGCCCGCCGGGGAGTGAAGCGCGCGGCGATCGTTGCCCGCTCGCCGCAAACTCGCGAGGTTGCCACGCAGCTTGCCGGGTTGGATCGCCGCCCCGACCTACCCCTCGTCCCGCTGATCGCGGAGGAAGCCCTCGAGGTCGCTGAGCAGATCCTCGGCGGAGGGGAGCTCGGCGTCCGTTGCCGATTCCCGCGCAGCCTCCTGCTCGAGGTTGTCGTCGTACTGCTGCTCCAGCATGCGGATGTAGGACTCCGCCTCGCCGGACTCCGTGACCGCCTCCTGCACCTGCTCGCTGAAGCGCTCGATGCGCCGCTCGATCCTCGCGAGGGAGGTGTTGGTGCCGAAGCCGCGATCGAGCACCTTGATCAGCGCGGCGATCGCGTTGGGGTTCGGGCCGGTCGAGAGGTAGTGCGGCACCTGCGCCCAGAGGCTCGCGTTGCGGAAGCCGCGCTGCCGCTGGTCCACGTTGAACGCGCCGACGATGCCGGTCGGGCCCTCGTAGCGGGACTGCGGCACGCGCAGGCCGAACTGGCCCTCGAAGTCCGAGTCCGAGGCGGAGAGCGTGACCGGCAGCGGCCGCGTGTGCGGGACCGCGCCCGCCTGCGCGGCGATGGTGATACTGGTGGTTGCGCCGACCTCCACCATCAGTTCGGCGATCGCCTCGGTGAAGGTGCGCCAGCGCAGGTGCGGCTCCGGGCCGCTCAGCAGCACGAAGTCGCGCTCCGCCCCGGCAGGGCTCGCGACTCGGAACTGGTGCGCGGGCCAGTCGATCACGCGGCGCTCGCCCTCGAGGCGCACGGTTGGACGCTGGACTGTGAAGTCGAAAAGGCGCTCGTTGCGGATCGCGGCGAGGTCGCTCGCTTTCCACTGGTCGCCGAGGTGCTTGATGGCCGCGCCGGCCGCGCCGCCGAAGTCGTTCCAGCCGGAGAAGGCGGCGATCAGGACCGGGTCGCGGAGCGGCCCAACCTCGCCGATCGGTTCCACCAGCTCGTGCATGGAGCCTCCTCGTTCGGGGATTGCAACTCCATCATACGGGAGGCCGGGCTTCAGGCCTCGCCGCCCCGCGCGCGCAGCCTGCGCCAGCCGAGCCA
This sequence comes from Chloroflexota bacterium, assembly GCA_009839925.1. Taxonomy (GTDB): domain Bacteria; phylum Chloroflexota; class Dehalococcoidia; order UBA2979; family UBA2979; genus VXMT01. The sequence goes on along the minus strand of VXOS01000151.1, from coordinate 1,458 downwards.
GGCGAGCAGCAGCACGATCGCCGCGGCGGCGAACGCGCTCACCACGAGGTCGAAGCGGTCCGTGATGAACTCGGCGAAGCGCTCGCCCCAGAAGAAGATCAGCACGCCGTAGACGCCGAAGCGCAGCCCGCGCCCGAGGATCGAGGCGAAGACGAACTGGGTACGCGGGATGCCGACCACGCCCGCGCCGATCGTGAAGACCTTGTAGGGGATCGGTGTCAGCCCGGCTGCCGCGACGGCCCAGAAACCCCAGCGCTGGAGCAACTCCTCGACGCGCTCGGCGTGCCGGCTGTGCAGCCGCAGCAGGAGCGGCCTCCCGAGCCGCAGGCCCAGCCAGTGCCCAACGACGCCTCCGAGGACGGAGGCGGCGATGGTGAGCGCCGCGAGGATCAGGGCCGCGTCCGGATGGCGCAGCGCGAGCGCGATCAGCAGCGGGTCGGTCGGGATCGGGAAGAAGACCGACTCGGAGGCGGTGATCAGTGCCAGCGCGATGGGCGCGACCGGGCTGTCCGCCCAGTCGATCAGCCACTCGCGCAGGTCTTCGAGCCAGTCGCGCAGGTCGTGCAGCACGAGTTACAGCGTGAGCCCTCGATGCGCTCAGGGGCAACCGCAGCGCCGGGTTCGGGATCGCAGACGCCGCGTCGTTGGGACGCGGCGCCGCTACGCAGATCGCGAGGTGGGCCTAGTGGCCGCCTCCGCTGGCGCAGCCGCAGCCGCCGCCACCACCGCCACCGCCAGCGGCCTGCGCGTTGGGGGCGTCGATAGTGAAGCCCTTACGCATCAGGTCGTCCTCGGTATAGTCGATCGAGGCGCCCTCGAGGCTGGTCGCAGTGTCCGGGTCGACGATGAAGCGGACGCCGTGGAAGCTCAGGACGTTGTCCACGTCGCTGGCCTTGTCGATGCCCATCGCAAACGAGGGGCCCGAGCAGCCGCAGCCGCCGCCACGCGAAAAGATGCGAAGCCCCTGCTCCTCGCTCTCGGCCTGCTGGGCGACGATCATGCCGAGCCGCTCCGCGGCGTCCTTGGTGACGGTCAGGGTCAGGCTCATCGAAGACTCCTCTGTGTGGCTGCGCCGTGTCCGGGGCGGCGGCCGCTTCGCTCAAGCATGCTCGCTCGCGGGCAGCACCGCAAGCGCGGGTTGCAGCGGCGGCTCGGGGTGTGCCTCCGAGGGCGCCTCCGGGTTGAAGTCGCGCAGCAGCTCCAGCAGCTCGTCACCGATCTCGGCGATGCGCCGATCGCCGAAGCCCCAGACATCCGCGAGGGCGGCCCGATCGGCGGGGCGCTGCACGGTGAGCTCGCGCGCGCTGCGGTCCGTGAACAGGGTGTAGGCGGGGATGCCGTCGCGGGGGGGGCGCGCCCCCCCCCCCCCGGCGAGCCCCGCCCCCCCGGGGGCGGCGCCACCCCCCCCGAGCCCCGGGGCGACGGGCGCGGGCGGCCGGGGCGGGGTCGGGGCCGGCC
>VXOS01000082.1:20307-36690 GCA_009839925.1 Chloroflexota bacterium | reverse complement strand
AGATCGCGCAGGGCTCCAAGCCCGGCGAGGGCGGGCAGCTGCCCGGCCACAAGGTTTCGACGTACATCGCCTCGATGCGTCACGTGATGGAGGGGACGCCGCTGATCTCGCCGCCCCCGCATCACGACATCTACTCGATCGAGGACCTTGCGCAACTGATCTTCGACCTCAAGGCGGTCAACCCGCGCGCACGGATCTGCGTGAAGCTCGTTGCCGCCGAGGGCGTCGGTACCATCGCCGCCGGCGTCGCCAAGGGCTACGCCGACATCATCCAGATCAGCGGCCACGATGGCGGCACGGGCGCTTCGCCGTGGTCCTCGATCAAGTACGCGGGTGCGCCCTGGGAGCTGGGGCTCGCGGAGACGCAGCAGGTGCTCGTCGCCAACGACCTGCGCGGCCGCGTGCGGCTGCGCTCGGATGGCGGGATGCACACCGGCCGCGACGTCATCGTCGCGGCGATGCTCGGCGCCGAGGAGTACGGCTTCGGCACCTCGGCGATGATCGCCGTCGGCTGCAAGATGGCGCGCCAGTGCCACATCAACACCTGCCCCGTCGGGGTGGCGACGCAGCGCGAGGACCTGCGAGCCAAGTACTTCGGCACGCCGGAGATGGTGGTGAAGTACCTCACCCACGTGGGTGAGGAGGTGCGCGCGATCCTCGCCGAGCTCGGCTACCAGCGGCTCGACGACGTGATCGGGCGTGCCGAGTTGCTCAAGCAACTCCCACCCGAGGGCGGCAAGCGCGGCGACCGGATCGACCTCGCGAACGTCCTGGCGCCGGCCGACCCGAGCGGACTCGAGCCGCGGCACTCGATCCAGGACCGCAACGACCGCGGCGAACCGCTGCTGGATGACACGATCATCGATGACGTGCGCAGCGCCATCGTGGGCGGCCCGCCGGAGCGGCGCTCCTACGAGATTCGCAACACGGATCGCACGGTGGGCGCGCGACTCTCCGGAGAGATCGCGGTGCGCTACGGCAACGATGGGCTGCCGGAGGGCTCGATCGAGCTCGACTTCCAGGGATCGGCAGGGCAGTCGTTCGGCGCGTTCCTCTCATCGGGGATGCGACTGCACCTCGTCGGCGAGGCCAACGACTACGTGGCCAAGGGGATGAACGGCGGCGAGATCGTCGTGCGCCCACCCGACGACGCCGGCTTCGTCGGCACCGGCACCGAGGCGGTGCTGGTCGGCAACACGGTGCTCTACGGCGCGACCGGCGGGCATCTCTTCGTCGCGGGCAGCGCGGGCGAGCGCTTCGCCGTCCGCAACTCCGGCGCGCGCGCCGTCGTCGAGGGCGTGGGCGACCACGGCTGCGAGTACATGACGGACGGCGTGATCGTGATCCTGGGCCGCACCGGCCGCAACTTCGGCGCCGGCATGTCGGACGGCATCGCCTACGTGCTGGACGAGGAAGGCGACTTCCGGACGCGCGTCAACCAGGAGCTCGTCGGCCTCGAGCAGGTGACGACGCCCGACGCGATCGAGCTGCTCGAGATGCTGATCCGCCGCCACCTGGAGATGACCGGATCGCCGCGGGCGCGGCACATCCTCGATCAGTGGCGGCAGTACCTGCCGAAGTTCTGGAAGGTCGCGCCCAAGTTCGCGCTCACCGAGGGCGGCCCGATGACCGTCGTGCGCCGCCACCTCGAGGGCCTGCGTGCGCAGACGGCGGTCTAGCCCGCCGCTCAGGCTTCCCACGAACCCAGACTGGTAGCAGAGGCTCGCGGGCCTACCCGTACCGGAGCGCCTCGGCGACGGCGACGCGCGAGGCGGCGCGGGCGGGCAGCAGCGTCATCAGCGCGCTCGCGCCGTAGGCGACGGAGAGAACCACCGCCAGCCGCGCCCACGGCACCTGGAAGTCGATCTCCGTGCCGCCGGTGAACTCCGGACTGGCCAGCAGGTTGTACGAGATCGCCAGGCCGAGCGTGATCCCGATCGCGATGCCTGCCAGCGCGATGAACGAGGACTCGAGGAAGTAGGAGAGCGCCACCAGCCTGCGGCTGTAGCCGATCGCGCGCAGCATCCCGATCTGCTGGCGCCGCTCCACCACCGTGCGGAAGGCGATCACCCCCAGCGCCGCGATGCCGACGATCAGCCCGAGCCCCATGAAGCCCTCGAACAGGTACTGGAACGAGCGCGACGTGGACGCCTGGTCGTCGATCAGCTTGTCGATCGAGTTCGCCTGCACGCCCAGCTCGAGCAGCGTCGACTCGATGTCGCGCGCGGTCTCGATCGCGGCCTCGTCCGTCGCCTCGGCGGTCACGACGTAGTAACCCTCCCAGTCGCCGCCATCGAAGTAGTCCTCGACCGCGGCGGTGTGGGCGAAGACGGCGAAGAAGTCCGGGATCACCGAGGTGACCTGCGGCTCAAGCACGCCGATGATCCGCAGCTCGACGGTCTGACCGCTCTCCGGGTTGCGGAAGGTCAGCGGGATTGGATCCCACCGGTTGTGGCGAAGGTCGTGATCGGTGACGCCGAGCCAGAAGTCGCCCGGCTCATTCGGGTCGCCGCCGAAGTCGGTGGGCTCCACGAGGCGCGTGGCGTCAACGACGGCGACGCCGGGCTCGCTGCGGAGCGCCTCCCACACCGCCTCGTCGCTGTCGTACCCGGCCGCGCGGAGCTCGATGGGGAAGCGCTGCAGCTCGAGGAACTCGTCGTCCATGCCCGCGAGGTGGTAGGTCTCGTAGCCGTCGTCGCCGTCGGGGTCGTCGCTGCGCCGCACCTGTGGGAACGCGGAGACGAGGCGTCCAACGCCGCCGATCGTCTCAGCGGGCTCGTAGCCGGCGGAGCGGAGCGCCTCGCGCAGGTCGGGGATGCGGTTGCCGGGGTTGACGTCGACGGCGACATCGAAGCCGCCGGACGCGTCGTCGCTGAGGAACGCCTGCGTGAAGTTCGAGTTGAGCGTGGCCATGACCACGAGGCTGAACACGACGAGCCCGAACATCGCAAGGGTCATGCCGGTGCGGAACTTCGAGGCGACCGGGTAGGCGATTGCCGTCTTGATCGCCGGCGCGATCCCACCGAGCAACCCGCCAAGCCGGCGCACGGGTGCGAGCGCGACCTCGGCGTTGAGGATGATGACGAGCACCGCCGCCGCGGTGATCGCGATCCCCGAGACGAAGAACATCTCGATGTTGCCCTCGATGTGTCCGGGTCGCGGGAGGCCGAGCAGCCGCAGGATGCCGTCGATCGGGTCGAGGTCGCCGCCGACCACGCTCTCGAGATCAAGGAAGAGCGAGAAGGGGAGGGGGAGGATCCAGTACCAGACCAGCCCGAGCCCGGCGACCGTGAAGGAGAGGCGCTCGTTGACTCCGAAGTAGACGAAGAGCATCGCCGCGGCGAGCACGGCGAGAGTGAATCCACCCGTGTAGGCGAATGCCTGACCCTGGAATGCGCTCAGGGCGTCGAGGCCCCAGCCCGAGAGCCAGACGAATGTCACGCCGACGAGCAGCATGATCACGGCCCAGCCGCCCGCGTTGCGGTGGCGTCCGGCCCAGTCGCGCGAGAGTTGCAGCAACCACACGCCGGCGGCCACGACATTGAAGACGGCGATCCACAGCGCCCAGATCAGCCAGCTCCGCCAGCCCTCCAGCGCGAGGAACCGCCCTCGGCCGACCGTGCGTGCGCCAAGGAACATGAGCGCGCCGACCGCCATCAGCGCGGCGCCGGCGAGGATGGCCTCGAGGATCAGCGGCAGGTTGCCGAAGAGTCCCACGGTTGCGAGCACGGTGATGAAGATCGTGAAGTATCCCGAGACCGCCAGCACGACGATCCAGCCGACCAGCCACAACGCGCCGACCGCGGACCTGAGCAGCGCCCCGATCGAACGGTCTCCCCCGCGCAGCGCCTGCGGCTCCGGCAGATCACGGATCGCGCGCACGATGTTGAGGTTCGCGATGCGGAACGAGGAGAACGCGACGGTCGCGAAGGTCAGAACCACGCCCAGGCTGTAGGCGATGAGGAAGCCCTGCCAGTTGAAGTTGAACGTGATCCCGAAGCCGAGCGCCTCGGTGAAGATCCGGCCCAGCGCAAGCACCAGGAGGAACGCGACCGCGAGGCCGAGCAGGGCGCCTACCGCCGCGGAGCCGACGTTGTAGGCCATCCCCTCGGCGAGGAACGACTCGGTGAGATGCAACCGCTGCATGCCGACGGCGCGAGCCATGCCCATCTCCGAGCGCCGCTCGGCCGCGAGCATGACGAAGATCATGAAGATCAGCAGGATCCCCGAGGCGATCGCGAACAGCCCGAAGATCAGGAAGAAGGTGACGAAGATCGAGCCGATCAGCTCCGCCAGCTCGACGGCTTCCTTCTTCGTGAAGAAGATCTCGGCCCGGCTTTCAGGGTGCGCCGCGATGAAGTCCTCGACCCGGTTGGCGACTTCGTCGTTGAGGTCCAGCGTGTCGCGCACGCCCCCCGTGATGGACACCGCTATGGCGGTCAGGCTGCCTTCGTGGCCGGTCAGTTCGCGGGCGACATCGAGGCTCACGACGAGGCCCCCGGCGCCGCCATCGGACTGGGTGATCGAGGTGTTCTGGACGACGTCGATCACCTCGAACGCTGTCGGCTCGCCGCCCTGGTAGACGTGAATCGTGTCGCCGGCCCCGACGTTGATCGCGTCGGCCAGGTCCTCTGATGCGTAGGCGCGCAATCCGCCGAGGGTGGAGCCCGGGAGGAGCTCGCCGTCGAGGGTCTTCAGACCCTTGAACGCGTCCACGGTATCGGGGTCGACACCGATCAGGCTGGCGTTGGCTTCGGAGAGGCGCTGGTCGAGATTGAGCACGGGCAGCACTTCGCTCAGCACGCCCGCGATCCCGTCGATGTCGGGATCGTCAATGAACTCGGTAGTGAGCGCGTCGAGGAACTCGTCGGTCAGGAAGCGGTCGCCGAACTCGGAGATGTCGTCGTCGTACGCGATCAGGATGTCGGCTTCCTCGAAGGAGTCGTAGACCTCGTTGGTGATCGAGTAGCCGACGGTGTCGCCGGTGGCGAAGGCGGCGCTGATGATCAGCGTCGAGAGCATCAGCCCGATCACGATCAGCGCGGTCTGCGGCTTGCGCCGGCCGATGTTGCGGAGGCCCATGCGCACCAGCAGGGGATGCCGCCAGGCGATGACGCCGAGGATCGCGAAGATCGCGCCGAGCGCGAGCAGCAGCGCGACGAGGATGCTGGTCAGCGGGATCCCGAAGAGGCTATCCAACCAGCTGCTCCTCGCTCTCGATCTCGCCGTCGCGCATGTGGACGATGCGGTGGCAGCGCTCGGCGATCTCGCGTCCGTGCGTGACGAGTACGAAGGTCTGGCCCTGCGATTCGTTGAGGCTGATCAGCAGGTCCATGATCTGGTTGGCGGTCACGGAGTCGAGGTCGCCCGTGGGCTCGTCGGCCCAGACGATCGCCGGATCGTTCACGAGGGCGCGCGCGATCGTGACGCGCTGGCGCTGCCCGCCGGAGAGCTGCCCCGGCCGGTGGTCCGCCCAGTCCGCCAGGCCTACCTGCTCGAGGCCCGCCAGCGAGCGCTCTCGCGCCTCGGACGGTGGCGTGCCGGAGACGAGGAGTGGCAACTCGACGTTCTCGACCGAGCTGAGCACCGGCAGGAGGTTGTAGAACTGGAAGATGAACCCCATGCGTCGCGCGCGGTACGAGGTCTTCGTGTTGTCGTCGAGGCTCTCGAGGTCGGTGCCCTCGATCATGATCGTGCCGCTGGTCGGGTCGTCGAGGCCGGAGGCGGTGTTGAGCAGCGTGGTCTTGCCACAGCCGGAGGGGCCCATGATGGCGACCATCTCGGCGGGCTGAACGGAGAGTGAGACGCCGCGCAGGGCGCGCACCTGGACCTCGCCCGTCTCGTAGGTCTTGACGAGGTCCGTGATCTCGATGATCGCTTCGCTCATCTCGCCTCCTGACCCGGACGTGTCCGTCGCATGCCGGACTATTTTCGGACCCAGTCCCGGTGAGCGCCAGCAACCGACGCTCCCGGACGGTCGCGGGGCCGCCGTACAATGGAGGCGCGGGAATCGCCGGCGCGTTTGCGCGGCATCGAGGCGGAAGGACCGAAGGTGGCCTTCGGGGTCGTACTCGTCATCATCGGCCTGATCTTTCTCGCGGAGTCGCTCGGCATCACCGAGTTCGGCATTCGCGAGCTGTGGCCGCTGATCCTGATCGGGGTCGGCGCCGTGATCCTCTACGAGCGCCTGCGCCGGGCCTGGCGGAGGCGAGGCCAGTGAGCGCCCGCGCGCGCGACGTCGCCCCGATCACCGTCGCGTTCTACCTCGTGACACTCGGCATCGTGCTCCTGATCGACAGCACCGGTGCGCGATCGCTCGGCCTTGCCGGCTCGATCGGCAGCGCCTTCGGCCTCGCCTTCGTGGCGCTCGGCGTGCTCGCCATCCTCGCGGCCTGGCGGGTGCGGCGCTTCTCCCGAAAGCTGCGCCTCGCTGTCGGTCACGTGCGCTCCTCCGTCGACGGCTGGACCGTCGAGGACGATGCAGTGATCTCGACCGTCGTTGGCGACATCGAGCTCGACCTGCGGGAGGCGGAGCTGCCGCCCGGCGAGACGGAGCTGGCGTTGCTCTGCTGGCTCGGCACGATCCAGGTGCGCGTGCCGCGCACTGTTGGAGTCGACATCACCGCGCAGTCGATCGTCGGCAGCGTCGACGTCCTCGGCCGCCGCGAGGAGGGCGTCGTGCGCGACATCCATGTGCGCAGCGAGGGCTACGAGGAGGCCGAGCGCCGCGTGCGGATGCGCCTCTCGACCTTCGTCGGCGAGCTGCTCGTCGTCCAGGTGTAGCTCGGGCCGGGCCCGCCTCGCGCTATGTGCGCAGCGGGCAGGCGGCGCAGCGCTGGAACGCGGGCGGCACGGTTTCGATGCCGGCGACGCGCGCGAGCAGGCCACGCACGGTCCAGAGTGGCAGGCCGATGACGGCGCAGAGGCAGCCGTCGACGCTCTCGGCCGGCGCGAACTCCGCGTCCTGCACCGCGTAGCCGCCAGCCTTGTCGAACGGCTCGCCACGCTCGATGAAGCGCTCGATCTCGTCCGCGCCGTAGTCGCGCATCGTCACGGCGGTCGTCGCCGCCTCGACGGCTTCGCGGCCCTCGGCGGCGACCGCGACGGCGCTCACCACCTCGTGGCGGCGTGCGCGCAGCGAGCCGAGCATCGCGGCAGCCTCCTCGGCCCCATCCGGCTTGCCCAGCACCCGCCCGTCGAGGACGACGATCGTGTCGGCGGTGATCACGGTCGCGCGTGGCTGCGCCCGCGCGGCGGCGCGCCCCTTGCGCAGCGCGAGCTGCGAGGCGCGTCGCAGGGGGTCGGGCTCCTCGCTGCTCTCGTCCACGTGCGTGGGCTCGACGCGGAAGTCGAGGCCCAGCGCCGTGAGCAGTTGGCGGCGGCGGGGGGAAGCGGAGGCCAGGACCAGGGTGCGCTGCTGCACGCGCTCAGCTCGTCGCCCGGTCGAGGGTGGAGATGCACTCGATGTGCTGCGTGTGGGGGAACATGTCGATCGGCTGCACCTCGCCGAGCGCCATGCCGCCGTCCGCGAGGCGGCGCAGGTCGCGCGCGAGCGTGGCCGGATCGCAGGAGACGTAGACGAGCCGCCGCACCCGCGAATCGACGATCGCGTCGATCACGGAGGCGTCGAGGCCGGCGCGAGGCGGGTCGACGACGACGACGTCAGGGGCGGGATCGAGCGCGGGGAGCTGCTCCTCGACGGTTCCGACGATGCGCCGCACGTTGTCGTACGGCGCGAGGTTGACCTCGGCGTCGTCGCCGGCGGCGGCGGAGTACTCGATCGTCACGACGTCGGGCGCCACCTGCGCGAGGGCGACCGCGAACGTGCCCACTCCGGAGTAGGCGTCGGCGACGAGGCGGGGCTGGACCGCGCGCGCTCGCGCGACGACCAGCTCGATCAGGCGCTCGGCCTGCCGCGAGTTGACCTGGAAGAAGGCGGGCGAGGAGACGCGGTAACGCGCGCCGCGCAGCAGCTCGTGGTAGTGGGGCTGGCCGCTGCGCGTGTTTCCGCGGCGGTGCGGGCGCCAGCGCAGCTTCGGCTGGACCAGCAGTTCCCCGCTGTGCTCCCCGGCGCGCACGGTGAGCGCGCGCGTCTGCATCGTGCGGCCCTGCGCGTCCTGCAGCACACGATTGGCGGCCGGCAGCGCGATCTCGCAGTGGTCGATGCGCAGGAAGCGATGGCTGCCGTGCTCCATGAAGCCGATGTCGCCGTCGCGGCGGACGGTGAAGCGCATGTGGTTGCGGTACGCCCAGGGGTCCGCCATCCCGATCATCTCGCGCAGCACGCCCTCGATCGCCTCGTCCTCGAAACGGCCGATGCGGCGCAGCTGGTCACGCACGACGCCGGTCTTGAGGCGCAGCTGCTCGCCGTAGGCCACGTGCTGGAGCTGGCAGCCGCCGCAGCGCCCGAAATACTGGCAGCGCGGCTCGACGCGCAGCTCCGAGGGCTCGCGCACCTCGACGGTCGTCGCCTCGATGTAGGACGGGGCCTCCTCCGTGACCTCCGCGAGGACGCGCTCGCCGGGGATCGCGTAGTCGACGAAGGCGACGCGGCCGTCGGGCGCTCGCCCCACGGCCTTGCCGCCGGCCGCGAAGCCGGTCAGCTCGATCTCGAGTGGCTTGCGCGGACGATCGAGCATGCGCCGCCGCCGCCGGCTTCGCTTCCGCCGGCGGGGTGGCGTGGGGTCTGGCGCTGCGGGATCCGTGCTACTCACCGCTCGATCGTACGCGGCGGAGGCGGCAGCGCGCGAGCGCGGGTAGCATCGGCGCTGCCGAACCCGAAGGGGGCGTTGCGTGGTGGACGTGCCGGAGCGGCTGCGCGAGCTGGTGCGCGAGGTGGTCTCGATCCCGTCGGCGCCGTACCTCGAGGGCGGCGTGCGCGACTACCTGCGCGCCTTCGCCGCCGAGCGCGGGCTGGCGCACGAGGAGGACGCATACGGCAACGTCTACATCACCTATCGCCGCGGCCGGCGACGCACGCCGCTGGTCCTCGGCGCGCACATGGACCACCCGGGCTTCGTCGTCGAGGGGGCGCGGGGCCGGCGGCTGCGGCTGGAGTTCCGCGGCGGGCTCTCCGCCGAGTACGGCAAGGGCGAACGCCTGGCCCTCTACCGCGAGGGCGAGCGCACGCCGCACGCGCACGCGAGCATCACCTCCGTGCGGCGTGACGAACGTCGCCGGCTGGCCGGCGCGGCGGCCACCCTCGATCCCGGCGAGCGCGCCGCCGAGGGCGACCTGGCGCTCTGGGACGTGCCGGCCTGCCGCTTCCGCGGCGATCTGGTGCAGGCCCGCGCCTGCGACGACCTCGCAGGCTGCGCTGCCGTGCTCGCGACGCTCGAACGCGTGGCGGCGGAGCGGCGCACGGGCCACCTTGTTGGCCTCTTCACCCGCGCCGAGGAGGTCGGCTTGCGCGGCGCCTCGGTCGTCGGCCGAGAGCGGCTGCTTCCGGACGACGCACTGGTGATTGCCGTCGAGACGTCCTCGTTCGCGGGCGGGCGGGCGGTGCAGGGCGGCGGGCCGATCATCCGCGTCGGCGACGCGCTGCACATCTTCTCGCCGGCGTTGACGCAGTGGATGACGGCGCTCGCGCAGGAGCTGGCCGAGGAGCAGGACGGCTTCGGCTGGCAGCGCCGGCTGATGGACGGCGGCGTCACCGAGGCGACGGCCTACGACCTCTACGGCTACGAGACGGGCGCCGCCTGCATCGCGCTCGGCAACTACCACAACGCCGGTCCGCGCGGCCGCGTGCGCGCGGAGACGGTGCACCTTGGCGACCTCGAGGGCCTCGTGCGGCTGTTCGAGCGGATGCACCGCGAGGCGCCGCGCAGCGGTCGCGCGCTGCCCGCGCTGCTGCGTCGCTACGACCAGCTCGGCCGGGAGGCGGCGCCGCTGCTCCGCGGGAGTTGAACGCGGCCGGGCCCGGTTCAGCGCCCGATCAGCGCCCAGACGGCTTCCTCGGTCTCGTGCTCCACGTGGCCTTCGCGCATCAGGCGCGTGAGCAGGCGGCTGTCGCACTCCCCGCTGGCCTCGATGTGGTCGCGGATCGACTCGCTGCGTCCCGTGTTGCCGAGTACGACGGCGAGCAGCAGCTCCCACTCGAGCGGCGTCGCGAGGACGGTGGCGCCCTCGAGGCTGATCTGCGCGCGGGCATCCCAGAGCGAGGGGATCTCGAGCGGGGTGAGCGTGTCGTACGCGCCGTGGAAGGTGGGGTTCGCGTGGACGAAGACGGGCACCTGGCCGCGCTGGAACTGTAGTCTCGAGGCGGCCAGGTAGGCTCCCCGCTCCCAGGTCGCGTCCACGCCGAGCATCCCGGCGAGCGTTCGTATGGCGGGGTCGCTGGTGATGAACTCGATGTTGGCGGCGCTGACTGCGACGCCCTGGAGCTGGGCCGCCGCAGCGCCGACGAGAGCCCACAGCTGCGAGTCCGCAGCCTCCTCGATGATGCGCACGAGCGGGCCGAGCACGGCGTCCTGCTCGGCGTCGAGGCGAGGGCGTTCTTCTATGGTCACCGCGCCTCCGGGTTGGGACGGCGGGAACGATGGAGCGTCATCATAACCAGTCATCGACGCAGCGTCTGCCGCCAGGGCGGATGCGCCCTCGCAGCGTCGCGAGAGCGCACGCGCGCATGGAGTATCATGGCGCGGAGGGACGATGCCCAAGCAAGTCACCAACGTCGCGGCCGACGACGCACTGACGACGATCTACCGCCTCTCGCACGATGAGCAGGAGGAGGTGATCGCCGCCCGCGTCGCCGAACGGCTGGACATCAAACCGGCCTCGGCGGCGGGCATGCTGACGCGCCTGCGCCGCGACAAGCTCGTGCGCATCGACGGGCGCAAGCGCATCTCGCTGAGCGGCAGCGGCTTCGCGAGGGCGGAGCAGATGGTGCGGCGGCATCGCCTCGCCGAGTGCCTGCTGGTGGACACGCTCGGCCTCGAGTGGTGGCGCGCCTACGAGGAAGCGCACCTTATGGAGCATGCGATCTCGGACGTGACCGAACCGCTGATCGTCGAGCGCCTGGGCAACCCGAAAGTCTCTCCCTTCGGCTATCCGATCCCCGGCTCCGATCACGGCCACCCACTCTCGACCCGAAGGCTCACCGACCTCGAGGCAGGCGACAGCACGACGGTGGACCGGGTCTACGAGGAGGACGAGCAGCTGCTGCGCTTCTTCGACGAGGAAGGTATCCGGCCCGGCGCGGGCTTCGAGGTGATCGAGGTCGCGCCGTATCGGGGCACGGTGACGATTCAACTGAACGGCCGCCCGCTTGTCCTCGGCCTCGAGGCGGCGCGGCGGATCTGGGTGCCGTAGTCTGCGTGCTCTGGCAAGGGGCGCGGGGAATGGGAGCGACGCGATGACGCAGGTGCACGATTCGGACGCCAGCCCGAGGACCATCCCGAACCCACGCAGTCTGGCGCCCGAGACGCAGATGGCGTTCGCGCTGTTCCACGCGGCCTGGCAGGAGTTCACCTCGCTCGACCCGGTCACGGTCGACCTCTGCCGGCTGAAGTCGGCGCATCTCAACGATTGCAAGTGGTGAATCCCCGGTCGATCTGCTGCGGCGCAGCAGGAAGGCATGGACGAGGAGATGGTGGCGAAGGTTCACGACTTCGAGTCGTCGGACCTGCCGGAGGCGACGAAGCTGGCGCTGCGCTTCACGGAGCGCTGGGTAGCCGCGCACGCCCAGGGCATCGACGGCGATCTGCTGGAGCAGCTGCGCGAGCACTACACGGACGAGCAGATCGTGGAGCTGGGGCTGATCGTCGGCCGCTACGACACGGCGCACCGCTTCAACGTCGCCTTCGGCCTTGAGCGTGCGCTCGACGACTACTACAGCTTTGGCGACGCGAAGATCCCGAAGCTGCTCGAGGGCGCCCTCGACACGCTGCGTGAGGCGCACCGCGAGCGCCTGGCGCGCGAGGAGTAGCGGCACACCGAACCCGGGCTGCCCCTTCGGCACGGGCGGCGATCAGCGCCGCGAGGCGGGACCGTCGCGATGACCATGACGCGTAAGCCCGGGGCGATCGCGACGACCGGCGCCGGCGGTAGCGGCGCCCCCGCCTCCACGCCCCCGCCGCAGAGGCGGGGCGGGCGCATCTTCTTCGGCTGGTACATCGTCGGCGCGGGGTTCCTGCTCTCCGCGATCCTCGGCGGGCTGATGTTCCACGCCTTCGGGCAGTACGTCGTGGTGCTGGAGGCCGAGTTCGGCTGGAGCCGCACCTCGCTCTCCGCCGCCTTCTCGATCCAGATGGTGGAGTCCGGGCTGCTTGGCCCCATCCAGGGCTGGGCGTTAGACAGATTCGGTCCGAGGCGGATCATGCTGGTCGGGATCACGATCTTCGGCTTCGGCTTCCTGCTGCTCAGCCAGATCAACACCCTCACCGAGTTCTACATCGCCTTCGTCGTGATTGCGCTCGGCCTGAGCGCCGGTGCGGGGATGGGGATGATGGTCGCGGTCGTGAACTGGTTCAACCGCAGGCGCTCGCTGGCGATCGGGATCGCCACCGCGGGTTTCGCCTTTGGTGGCCTCTTGCAGCCGGGTGTCGCGTGGTCGCTTGAGCATGTCGGCTGGCGCGAGACCGCGATCGCCTCGGGGCTGATCGTGATCGCCGTCGGACTGCCGCTCGCGGGGCTCATGCGCCACCGGCCCTCCCAGTACGGCTACGGCGTCGACGGCGACCCGCCGCTCCAGCACCAGGTGGGTGACGGCCGGCTGGCCGACTTCGATCCCGGCGAGGTCAACTTCACGTTGCAGCAGGCGTTGCGGACGCGTGCGTTCTGGCTGATCTCGTTCGGTCATGCGGCCTCGCTGCTTGTCGTCGGCGCCGTGATGGTGCACTTCGTCTCGCACGTCACCGACAGCCTCGACTACTCGCTCGGTCAGGCGGCAAACCTGCTGCTGGTGATGACCGTGACGAGCGTGATCGGGATGCTGGGCGGCGGCTACCTCGGTGACCGGCTCCCGATGCGCTACATCCTCACGGTGGCGATGCTCGGGCACATGGCGTCGCTGCTCGTGCTGACGCTGTGGCTTTCGCTGTGGGGCGCCCTCGCCTTCACGGTGATCCACGGCATCGCGTTCGGCGTGCGCGGCCCGCTGACCCAGGCGATTCGCGCCGACTACTTCGGCCGCGCCGCGTTCGGCACGGTGATGGGCTTCTCGTCGCTGATCATCATCATCGGGATGGTGTTCGGGCCGATCGTCGCCGGCCTCAGCTACGACCTCACGGGCTCCTATCGCACCGGCTTCATCGGCCTGGCGCTCGTCGCGGGCCTCGGCTCGCTGCTCTTCCTCGCCTCGACGCGCCCGCCACCGCCGCCTTCGGAGCGCCGCGGGCCGCTGGCGAGCGCTCCCTGAGCGCCGAGGAACCCCGCGCGCCCCGGCTACCCCTCGGCGAGTGAGGCGAGCAGGGCCGGCAGCTCCGCCAGCGACTCGATCCGGTGCGCGCCTTCGGGCAGCGGGTTCTCGTCGCCAAAGCGGTCGATCCAGATCGGTGTGAGGCCGGCGCTGAGCGCGCCCTGCACGTCGGCGATCAGGCTGTCGCCGACGTGTGCCGTCGTCGCCGGCTCGGCTCCGAGGGCATCGAGGGCGCCCTCGAAGGCCACGCCGGCCGGCTTCTTCGTCCCGCCGAAGACCGTCACGATCGCGTCGAAGTAGTGGGCGAAGCCCATGCGCCGCAGCACGGACTCCGGCCTCGGCCCGTTGGTCAGCACGCCCAGCGCGTAGCCCTCGCGCAGCTGCTCGAGGGCGGGATACACGTCGGCGAACGGGACGGCGTCGATCAGCTCGCGGAAGCGGGCCAGCAGCTCATCGAGCGAACGCTGGTGGAGGTCCGGGAGCAGCGTGCGCCAGATCGGGATGGGGTCGACGTCGATCCAGTAGTGCCGCCGCTCGACAATGCGCCCGTCTCGGCGCACCACGAGCTGCTCGTCGATGGCGCGCCAGATGCGGGCATCGAGGTCCTCGCGCAGCTCCTCGGGCAGCGTCTCGGGCGCTTCCTCGCGCAGATCGGCGAGCGCCCGCGCGATGCCCGCCTCCCAGTCGCGCAGCGTTCCGTCGAGGTCGAACAGCACCGTGTCGATCATCGGGAGTCACGATAGCGCGATCCGGGAGGGGCGAGGGCCCTCGAGGCTATCCGGCGGCCGCAGCAGGCGCCTCGGCGGGTTCGAGGGCCGCCTTCGCGGGCGGCTTGCGGGAGGCGAGGATCAGCGACGCGCCGAGCGCGAGCAGGAAGGCGAGGGTGACGAACGCGCCGCGGTAGTCGCCGACCGAGTCGTAGTAGACCCCGGTGAGAATCGGACCCGTCACCGCGATCGTCACGCTGACCGGGAATCCGGTGCTACGCACGGCGCCGATGTGCCGCCGCCCGTAGTACCAGGCCCAGACGAAGTCGAACAGCGGGAACATCCCGCCGATCCCGAAGCCGAACACGGCGAAGACCACGAGCAACGCGCCGAACGAGGTGTCCGCGGCGGGAACGAGGAATGCCGTCGCGACGCCCATCATCGCCATCGTCAGGACGGTCAGGATCCGCGGCGAGTGCTTCTGCACGATCCAGGCCCAGAAGAACTTCGAAACAAGCGCGAACGAGCCCTGTACCGCGAAGGCGAAGGCCGCCTGGGAGCGTGTGTAGCCGACATCGGTCATGAAGGGGATCACGTGCGAGTACATGATCGCCACCGCCGCCACGGCGAAGGCGAAGCCGAAGACAAGCAGCCACATCGAGCGCGTACGCACCGCCTCGCCGCGCGTGTAGGAGTTGTCGAAGTCCTGCCGCAGCAGCTCCAGCTGTTCGAGTTCCTGCGCGGTCGGCTCCTCGTCGCCGGTCTTGCCGTCGGGGAGCATCCCGTAGTCCTCGGGCTGCCTGCGCATGACGAGCGAGGACGGGTACATCAGCACCAGTGTGGCGACGCCGATCACCACCCAGCCGGCCTCCCAGCCCGCGCCATCGACGATCGGCGTGATCGCGAGCGGCGGGACGATCCCGCCGATCGAGGTTCCGAGCGAGGCGAGCGCGATCACGCGCCCGCGGTTGATCACGAACCACTTTGATAGCGTCGTGTTGACCACGAACGGGCCGATCATGAAGAGGCCGACCTGAGTGAGTGCGCCGCGCACGAAGATGAACTGCCACAGCTCCTCGACCTGCGAGACGGCCACCAGCGCGACACCGCTGAGCGTCGTCCCGATCAGCATGATCGGCCGCGCGCCGTAGCGATCGATCAGCGGCCCGATGAAGATCCCGCTGATCGCGCCGATGCCGAAGCCGAGCGAGGACGCCAGCACGAACTGCGAGCGGGACCAGCCGAGGTCCTCGGACATCGGCACGAGGAAGACGCCGGTGACCTGCGCGGCGAAGCCGATCGTCACGAACTGCCCGACGATCGCGGCCGCGAAGATCCACCAGCCCCAGAAGACGCGGGGGCGTCGCGTCGTCGCCGTCAGCGCGGTCCGCCGGTCATGTGCGCCTCCTCGCGGGCAGTCGAGGCCGGACCAATGCTAATCCTCGCCGAGGCCCCAGGCGATCCCGTTGCGCAGCAGCGTGCGGAAGCCCTCGGTCTCCCACGAGCCGAGCAGCTTGAGCGGCGGCTTGCCGTCGGCCGCCACGCTCTCGTGGACACGGCGCTGCGTGTTCGTCGTCGGCGTGTGGCAGTGGCCGAGCGTGGTGTAGGCGACGGCGCCCGCGCTGAGCTCGCGCACGAAGGCGATCGCCCGGCGCGTGCTCCCGCCGTTGGGGAGCACCGTCGTGTCGCGCTCGAAATAGAAGCCGGTAGGCGCGTTCGGGTCGACCTCGCCCCAGTCGGCGGTGAGCAGCAACTGGCTGCGCTCCGGCGCCTGTAGCTCGACCATGTACGGCTCATCGACCGTCTCGAACGACTCCGGCAGTCCGCGCGTGAGGGGGTGCTGCGCGTCCACGAGGTCGACGCGGAACTTGCGGATCGGCGGGTGGCTGAGGAAGAAGCCCCCGAGCGTGTCGTGGTAGGGCAGCTTCACCATCTCGCGCTTGGTCGTATCGGGCCGGCGCACGGCCTTGCCGCCGCTGCTGCCGTGCAGCGCCAGCCAGCGGCCGCCGGCCTCGAGCCACTGGCGGAGCACGGTGTTGCCCTGCTCGTCGGCGAACGGCCCGGCGACGTAGGTGACGAGCAGGCGGCACTCCGGCAGCCACTTCTCGATGTCCGTGTAGTCCCCGGAGACGCTGGTGTGGACGTGGTCGCGCTCCTTGAGCTGCTCGAGGATGCGCAGCCGTGCGTAGTCGTGGTCGTGGGGGGGGGGGGGGGGGGGGGGGGGGGCGGCCGCCGGGCCCCCGGGGGGGGGGGCGGCGGGGGTGGGGGCGCGGGCGCGGGGGGGACGCGCCGGGCGCCGGGCCGCGGGCGCGGCCGGCG
>VXOS01000082.1:0-20297 GCA_009839925.1 Chloroflexota bacterium | reverse complement strand
CCCCCCCTTTCACAACCCCGTTTTCTTGGGGGGCCCGCTTTTTTTTTGAAAACCCCCCCCCGGGTGCGGGGCCGGGGGGGGGCGCCTCGGGGCGCGGGGGGGGGGGGCCCGGGCGGGGGGGCGGGGCGGGAAGCCCCCGGCGATGACGTGTGCGCGAATCGCCTCGTTCATCTCGTGCTCCCTTCGCCCTCAGTCGAGCGGATCGCGGTCCGCGCGATCGAACGCGTCGAGCACTTCGCGCGCGTCCGCTTCGATGACGGCCCGCCCCTCCGTGTGGGTGATCACGTAGAACTGGTCCTCGCGGATCGCCCGCAGCACGTGGCGTCCGACCAGCAGCGGGTCAATCGGCCCCGATCGGGCGATGCGATCCGGCCAATCGTACGCCTCGGGCCCGCCATATTCGGCGGGCCGGTTGCGCGCGGCCTCCCAGATGCGCGTGTCGACGCTGCCGGGGCAGAGCACGGAGACGCCGATGCCGCTCCCGGCCAGATCGCCGCGCAGGTTCCGGCTCATGCTTACCACGGCGAACTTCGAGGCGATGTAGGCGCTGATCTCCCACCCGTAGCCCGCAATCAGGCCACCGATCGACGCCGTGTTGACGACGTGCGCCTCGCCGCCTCGGTCGCCGATGCTTGCTCGCATGCGCGGCACGAAGGCGTTGAGCACATGCACGACGCCCAGGACGTTGACGTCCATGGTCCAGCGCCAGTTGTCGAGGCTGTCCGGTCCGATCGGCGTGGGGCCCAGGACGCCGGCGTTGTTGCACAGCACGTCGATACCGCCGTACCGCTCGTCGCAGCGCGCGGCCAGCGCCTCGACGGCGGCCGGATCGGTGACGTCGAGGGTCTCGGCGCTCGATTCGCCGCCCGAGGCGGCGATCTCCGCCGCGACCGCCTCGGCGGCGTCGCGCTCGATGTCGGCGACCACGACGCGCATGCCCGCGCCGGAGAGCGCGAGTGCGATCCCGCGGCCGATGCCGCTTCCGCCGCCGGTCACGAGGGCGACGCGGCCGTCCAGCTCACGCATCAGGCACCTCCGTGCTCAACAACCCGCACGGGGACTATACGGGCCGCGAAGGGCGGGCCTGCGATCGGGCTGTCGTTGCGGCCTCGGGTTTGGCTCAGTGCAGCGGCCGGCGCCGGGACGCCGCAAACGCCAGACCGGTCAGGGCCAGGACCGCCGCGACGCCGACCCCGGCCTGCCAGACCTGCCGCTGGTCTCCGGGGGTCTGCGGGGTCAGGCCGCTGCCGGTCCCGGGGAGCGCGAGGGCAGCGAGTTCGTAGGTGATCCGAGCGTAGTAGAAGGTGCTCAACCCCTCGAACCCGGAATCGGTCCCCACGATGAGCCAGAGTTGGCCTTCGGCGTCCGTCTCGGCGGAGAACGCCCGGCCCTCGTTTCCGAGCGTCTTGATCCGGTATGTCCCCCCGGCGGCGTCCGGGTGAGCGACGTGGCCGAGGACCATCATGTCCGCGCCCCCCCTGGACTGGTTGCCCTTGTCGATATTCATCCTGAGGTACCCGTTCGAGTCCTCGATGGTAATGGGCTCGACGGCGGACGCTCCGGCCTTGACGAACACACTCTCGCCCGGCGATCCACCGATCCCAACCCTGCCGGGCGGGACATCGGTTGCGAGGTCCAGCGAAACGGTGACCTCGTACCGGGTGTTCGGGCGCAATCCACCCACCTGTCGCTTGAGGAACATGCAGAGGTCGTCGCTGCGGTTGTGCCCCTGGACGTAGATGCCCCCGCCGTCGAGTCCCTCGGGCAGCGCCCGGTAGCCGCTGAGCAGGTCGAAGGTGGATTGGTCGTGATCCACGGGCAGGTCGGCAAATCCGACGGTCCAGCCCTCGGCATCGCGCTGGAAGGTGTAGTCGAACGCGGCCTCACCCGCATCCTGCGCGCGGGCCACCCCCGCCCCGCCCAGGCAGAGCGCCGCGACCAGCGCTACCACCCCGAGTGCAGACGGAAGCCGGAAGGTTCGACGACCGAGACCGGCTGGCACCCTGCCCTCCAACTCCATTCGCCCACTTCGGTACGTCATGGGCTTACCCGAGTGGACCGTTCAGTCGAGCGGGTCGCGGTCCGAGCGATCGAAGGCGCCGAGCAGCTCTTGCGCGTGCTCCGCGATCTGCTCGCGCCGCTCCGTGTGCGTGATGATGTAGAGCTGGTCCTCGAGGATCGCGCGCAGCACATGGCGGCCGACGACCAGCGGGTCGAGCACGCGGGCGGGGAGGAGGCGGTCCGGCCGACCGTAGGTCTCGGGGCCGCCGCGCTCCGCGGGCCGGTTGCGCCCGGCCTCCCAGATGCGCGTGTCGACGCCGCCGGGGCAGAGCGCCGAGACGCCGATACCGCTCCCGGCCAGCTCGCCGCGCAGGTTGCGGCTCATGCTGACGACCGCGAATTTCGAGGCGCCGTAGGCGCTGTGCACCCAACCGTCGCCCGCGCGTAGTCCCGCCATCGAGGCGGTGTTGACGACGTGCCCCTCGCCGCCGTTCTCGCCGACGCGAGCGAGCATCCGAGGCACGACCGCGTTGATCACGTTCACCACGCCGAGGATGTTGACCTCGATGACCCAGCGCCAGTTGTCGAGGCTCTCCGGTCCGAGCGGCGTCGGGCCGATCACGCCTGCGTTGTTGCAGAGCACGTCCACGCCGCCGTGCTGCTCGAAGCAACGTGTGGCCAGCGCCTCGACGGCGGCCGGGTCGGTAACGTCCACCGACTCGGCGGTCGCCCCGCCGCCCAGCTCCGCCGCCACGGCCTCGGCGGCGTCCGGCTCGATGTCGGCGACGATCACGCGCATGCCCGCCCCGGCGAGCGCGATCGCGATCCCGCGGCCGATGCCGCTCCCTCCGCCGGTCACGAGGGCGACACGCCCGTCCAGCTCACGCATCACACACCTCCGTGCTCAAACCTCGTTACGGCACTATACGGGCCACCGCGATCGCGCCACGTGTAGACTCACACCCAGCTGAAGCAAACCACTGAAGGATTCTCCGTTCATGATCGAGTGGCTTGGGATTGAGCACCTGTTCGAGCTTTCCCGGACGGAAGCGATCGTCGCCTTCTTCAGCCCGCTGGCGATCTTCGCCGTGTTCCTCGTGGCGCAGATCGTGCTGCCGGCCAGGCGAGTACCTGGCTACGTCATCAACCCCGCGACGGGTGAGCCTCGCAACTATCGGCTCAACGGGCTGCTGGTCTTCGTGATCGCGCTGATCGTGTGGGCGACCGAGGTCACCGGGATGCCGCGCGACTGGTTCTACCGGGCCTCGATCTACGCGGTGGCCGGGGGCACGGTCTTCGCGACGATCTTCACGGTGATCGCGGTCTACACCCAGCCGAAGCGCGAGGAACGAAACTTCATCTTCGACCTGTGGGACGGGCGAGCCCAGGAGTTGACGTTCTTCAACGAGCGATTCGACATAAAGATGTGGTTCTACGTCGTCGGCGGCTCGATGTTGTCGCTCAACGCCCTGTCCGGGGCCGCGTACCACCACGAGCTCTTCGGCGACAACGCCAACCCGGGCGTGTACCTCTATGCGGCGTTCTTCACGTTCTACATCCTCGACTACTTCATCTTCGAGCGCGTCCAGCTCTACACCTACGACCTGATCCACGAGAATCTCGGCTTCAAGCTGTTCTGGGGCGGGCTGATCGTCTACGGGTGGCTCTTCATCCTCCCGCTGTGGGGCATGGCGGCCTATCCGGACCCCGGATTCTCGACGGCGTGGACGTACGTCTGGCTGATCGGAGTAGCGGCGCTGTTCCTGCTCGGGTGGGGCATCTCGCGCGGCGCCAACATGCAGAAGTACACGTTCAAGCGCTGGCCGGAGCGCAAGTTCCTCGGGCTGATCGAGCCCGAGTACATCGAGGCCGGCGACCGCAAGATCCTGGTCAACGGCTTCTGGGGTGTGGCGCGCCACTTCAACTACATGGGCGAGGGGTTCCTGTCGCTGTCCATTGCCCTCGTCTTCGGCCACTTCGCCAATCCCTGGGCCTGGACCTACTTCGCCTTCATCGTCACGCTGTTCACCTTCCGCCAGCGCTTCGACGACGGGTACTGCGCCGAGAAGTACGGCGCCGAGAAGTGGGCGGAGTACCAGGCACGCGTCAAGTACCGGATCTTCCCCGGCGTCTATTGAGGACTCCCCGGGAGCCCGGCGCAGGCGAGGGTCACACGGGCGTCACTGCCGCCCGCTCGAAGGCATCGAGCCTGTCGCGGCAGGCGCCTCAACGCTGTGGCGTGCGGAACGTCAGGCTCTGCTCCGGCGCAGGGTGACGTAGGTGACGACCGTCGACGTGATCAGGCTGAGCAGGCCTCCAATGAGGATGTCGATCGGCACCAGGATCCCGGGCCAGGTGGACATCATCAGGTAAATCGGCACGATGTACGTGGCGTAGGCGGCGCAACCGAGGACGAACGCGTTCTTCATCGCCCGCTGGAGGTTCCGCTCCTTCACTGCCGGCTCAATCGCCAGGTAGCTGTTGCCGAGTGCAATCAACAACAGGAACGCGAGCAAGGCGAGGGCCTGGGCCCCGCCCCACATTTCCATCTCCCTGCCGAAGGTGTCCAGGAGCACGTCGTTGCCGCTGGCCTCGTAGAGGCTGTCGTACATCCCGCGCGCGAGGGGCGACACGTTCCAACCCACGTCGATGATCGTGTAGACCACGAACGCCGCCGCGAATCTCAGGTACTGCATCGTCCTCGCACCCCCGTCTGGAGCTGGTCGGGCTCTGGCGAACCTTGTACCACTGCCCTGATCGTCCAGCAAGCACGCGAGCGGACGCGTACGGGCGAGGTCAGACAGACGTCTCCGCCGCCCGATCGAAGGCGTCGAGCTGCTCACGCAGCGCCGCCTCGACGACGTCCCGCCGCTCCGGGTGCGTCATCGCGTAGAGCTCGTTCTCGCGGATCGCGTGCAGGGCGCGCCGTCCGACCTCCAGGGCGTCGATCACGCGTCCGTCGAGGGCGCCCGGCCGCTGGTACTCCTCCGGTCCGCCACGCTCGGGCGGGCGGTTGCGGCCTGCCTGCCACATGCGAGTCGCGACGGCGCCGGGGCAGAGCAGGGTGACGCCGATCCCGCTCCCGTCCAGCTCGTTCCGCAGATCGCGGGTCAGCCCGACGATCGCGAGTTGCGACGCGCGGTAGGCCGAGATCTCCCACCCGAGCCCCCCGATCAGGCCGGCGATGGACGAGGCGGTCACGATGTGCGCCTCGCCGCCCGCCTCGCCGATCCGGGCGAGCATCCGCGGCACGAAGGCGTTGACCACGTGCACGACGCCGAGGACGTTCACGTCGACGATCCAGCGCCAGTTGTCGAGGCTCGCCGGTCCGAGCCGGGTTGGGCCGACCACGCCGGCGTTGTTGCAGAGCACGTCGACGCCGCCATGGCGCTCGAAACAGCGCTCCGCCAGCGCGTCCACGGCTCCCGCGTCGCTCACATCGACGGTCTCTGCGCTCGCCTCGGCGCCCGTGGCGGCGAGTTCCGCCGCCACCGCCGCGGCGGAATCCGCCTCGATGTCAGCGACGACGATGCGCATGCCCTCGCCGGCGAGCGCGAGCGCGATCCCGCGGCCGATGCCGCCGCCACCGCCGATGACGAGCGCCGTCCGGCCATCGAGTTCCCGCACTAGACGGGCGTCTCCGCCGCGCGGTCGAACGCATCGAGGAGTTCGCGCGCGCCCGCTTCCACCTGGAACTTCCGCTCCGGGTGGGTGATGGCGTAGAGCTCGTTCTCGCGGATCGCGTGCAGCACGCGGCGGCCCACCTCGAGCGGGCCGATCACGCGCTCGCCCTCGAGGCGGCTCGGCCGCTCCCAGGTCTCCGGCCCGCCGCGCTCGGCCGGCCGGTTGCGCCCGGCCTGCCAGATCCGGGTCTCGACGCCGCCGGGGCAGAGCACCGAGACGCCGATGCCGCTCCCGGCCAGTTCGCCGCGGAGATCGCGGCTCATCGCCACGATCGCGAACTTCGAGGCGCGGTAGGCGGTGATCTCCCAGCCGTCCCCCGCAATCAGCCCGCCGCCGAGCGACGAGGTGTTGACCACGTGTGCCTCGCCGCTGCTCGCGGCCACCCGGGCGCGCATCCGCGGCACGAAGCTGTTGATTGCGTGCACGACGCCGAAGAGGTTGACGTCGAGAATCCAGCGCCAGCTATCGAGGCTCTCCGGTCCGATTGGCGTGTGCCCGACCACGCCCGCGTTGTTGCAGAGCACGTCCACCCCGCCGTAACGCTCCTCGCAGCGGTCGGCCAGCGCCTCGACGGACGCCACGTCGCTGACGTCGACCACCTCGGCGATCGCCTCGGCGCCCGAGGCGGCGAGTTCCGCCGCCACCGCCTCCGCGGCGTCGGCCTCGATGTCGGCGACCACGACGCGCATGCCCTCGCCGGCGAGCGCGATCGCGATCCCGCGGCCGATGCCGCTCCCGCCGCCGCTCACGAGGGCGACCCGCCCGTCCAGCTCACGCATGCGGCACCTCCGCGCCCTGACCCGGTGGACGCACTATACGGGGACGGTTTGGAGCAGCCGTTGGCGGCGAGACTAGGTCGAGGCGTCCGCCCGCACCGCGCGAGCGGCCTCGACCATGTGCTGGAGGGCGGGGACGACCTCCTCGTAGCGGCGGGTCTTGAGGCCGCAGTCGGGGTTGACCCAGAGCAGGTCGGGGTCGAGCACCGTCGCGGCGGCGCGCAGGCTGCTCGCCATCTCCTCGGTCGGCGGCACGCGCGGCGAGTGGATGTCGTAGACGCCGAGCCCGACCTCCTTGTCGTAGCCGTGGTCGCGGAAGGCGTCGAGGCCCTCGGCATCGGAGCGGGCGTTGAAGAGCAGCATCACGTCGGCCTCCATGTCGGAGACCGCGTCCAGCACATCGCCCAGCGGCACGTAGCACATGTGCGACTGGATCTGCGTCGAGTCCGCCGCCCCGGCCGTGGCGAGGCGGAAGCAGGGCACCGACCAGCCGAGGTACGCGGGCCAGTCGGCGCGCCGCAGCGGGACGCCCTCGCGCAGCGCCGGCTCGTCCACCTGGATCACCGCGATCCCCGCCGCCTCGAGGTCGGCGATCTCCTCGCGGATCGCGAGCGCGATCTGGCGGCAGGTCTCGCTGCGCGGCTGGTCGTCGCGCACGAACGACCAGTTGAGGATCGTGACCGGCCCGGTGAGCATGCCCTTCACGGGGCGGTCGGTGACCGACTGCGCGTAGGCGGACCAGCGCACGGTCATCGGGCCCGGCCGCGCCACGTCGCCGTAGATGATCGGCGGCTTCACGTTGCGCGAGCCGTAGGACTGCACCCAGCCGAAGCGCGTGAAGGCGAACCCGGCGAGCTGCTCGCCGAAGTACTCGACCATGTCGTTGCGCTCGGACTCGCCGTGCACCAGCAGATCCAGCCCGGTCTCCTCCTGCAGCCGGATCACGCTCGCGATCTCGGCCTCGAGGAAGGTCTCGTACTCGGCCTCGTCGATCTCGCCGCTGTTGCGGCGGCGGCGGGCGCGGCGGATCTCCGGCGTCTGCGGGAAGGAGCCGATCGTCGTCGTCGGGAACTCCGGCAGCCGCAGCCGTTCGCGCTGGGCGGCCCGGCGCTCCTCGACGCTGCCGTCACGGCTGTAGTCGCCCTCCGAGGTGGCCGCGACACGCTCGCGCACGGCGGGGTCGTGCGTGCGCGGCGAGCTACGGCGCGACTCGAGTGCGGCGCGGTTGGCGGCCAGCTCGTCGGCCGCCGCGTTCGGGTCCTCGAAGGCGCGGGCGAGTGCGGCGACCTCGTCGACCTTCTGGTTGGCGAAGGCCAGCCAGGAGCGCAGCTCGGGGTCAAGCTGCGTCTCGAGGTCGAGCTCGAGCGGGACGTGCAGCAGCGAGCAGGACGTGCCCGCGATCACGCGGTCGTTGCCGACGGCCGCGCCGACCTCGCGCAGCGTCGCGAGCGACGCGTCGAGGTCGTTGATCCAGATGTTGCGCCCGTCGACGACGCCGGCAACGACGTGCTTGCCGCCGGGCAGCCCGTGGCGCTGCAGCAGCCCGAGGTTGCGCTGCCCGCGGACGAGATCGAGGCCGATCGCATCGACCGGCAGCCCGACGAGCGCGCCGAACGACTCGTCGACATCGCCGAAGTAGGTCTGCACCAGCAGCTTCGTTGCGCCCGAGGCGGCGGAGAGGCGTTCGTAGGCAGTCGCGAGGGCGGCGAGGTCCTCGGGCGTGCGGTCCTGCACCAGCACCGGTTCGTCGAGCTGGATCCACTGCGCGCCGGCCTCGTGCAGCAGCGCGACGATCTGCTCGTAGACGTCGAGCAGGTCGGGCAGCAGCGAGAGCCGGTCGAAGGTCTGGTCCTGGTGGCCGTCGGCGCCGACGCCCTTGCCGAGCAGCAGCAGCGAGAGCGGGCCGAGCAGCACCGGCACGGTCTCGATGCCGGCCTCGCGCGCCTCGAGGTACTCGTCGAGCGGCTTGCGCGAGGCGAGGCGGAAGCGCGTGTGCGCGCCGAGCTCGGGGACGATGTAGTGGTAGTTCGTGTCGAACCACTTGATCATCTCCATCGCCGTCACGTCGAGGCCCTCGCGCTGCGCGCCGCGGGCCATCGCGAAGTAGGTGTCGGCGTCCACCTCGCCCTCGCCGCTGTCCTCGTAGCGGGGCGGCACCGCGCCGACCATCGCGATCGCGTCGAGCACGTGGTCGTAGTGGGAGAAGGTGTTGGACGGGATCAGGTCGATGCCCGCCTCGCGCATGCGCCGCCAGCCCTCGAGGCGCAGCACGCGCCCGGTCTCGTCGAGGGCGTCGAGTTCCACGCGGCCGTCCCAGTAGCCCTCGACGGCGCGCTTCAGCTCGCGCCGGGGCCCGATGCGCGGGTAGCCGGTGATGGCGGACAGGGTCATGCGAGGCCTCCCAGCCATCGGAGTCGATCGAGTGCTCAGCCGGATCGTACCGGCCCGCCGTCGGAGGGGCTATCCGCGCGCGCTGAATCTGCCGCGGCGAGGCGCAATTCGGCGAAGGCGAGCCAGGCCTCGCCGCCGTCGGGCGGCGGCGCGAGCCGCACCCCGGCGAGCCTCACGGCGCGCCCCGCATCGGCGAAGGTGTAGCCCTCGAGGCGTCGCAGCGCCTCGGGCGGCCCCTTGAGCAGGGCGCGGCCGGCGCCGTCGTCGTCGCGCGTCTGCTGCTGCACCCGCACCAGGACGCGCTCGCCCTGCACGCGGACCGGGACCACTCGGTCGATCATGGGGGCAGCGTAGCCCAGACTCGGTCAACCAGCCTCGCGGCTGCCGGCTACCCGCAAGGAAGCAGCGCCGATGCCTACCTTCGCCTCCGCCCGCGAGCGCCGCCTCTGGCTCTGGACGCTGGTCGTCGTGGTCACGATCTACGCGACGCTCGGCCTCACGGGCGCGCTCGCCGAGGAGCTGCGCGACCGCGGCCTCTCGACCGCCGGGTTCGCCCTCGCGATGCTCCTGGTCGGCGCGACGGCGCTGACGCAGGGGCTGCGGACGCGCCCGCGCGGCCTCGAGATCGCCGTCGCGATCGGTGTCGCGGTCGTCTACCTGATGGTGCTGGTGCGCATGGCGCTCGAGGAGCGCACGCACCTCATCGAGTACGGCGTGGTGGCCGTGCTCATCCTCGAGGCGCTCACGGAGCGCGCCGGCCACGGCCGCCGCGTCCCGCTCCCCGCCGTTCTCGCCATCCTCGCGACGGCGCTCATCGGCCTCGTCGACGAGTGCATCCAGGCGTTCCTCCCGAGCCGTGTCTTCGACGTGCAGGACATCGTCTTCAACACCCTCGCCGCCGTCATGGCAGTCGCGACGAGTCTCGCGCTTGGGTGGGCGCGACGGTGGGGGCGGGGTGGTGACTAGGCTGACTTGCGGTCGCGAAACCCGGTGAAGTCCAGGAGGAGTTGGATGTCACGAGGCGGAAGGTTCCCGTAGTCGACTCGGTTCTCGGACTGCAGGTACCACCGAGGCTTGTCGGGAAGCAGACGGCGGAGCTCCTTACGCACCTGATCCGCGTTCAGGTACGTGCTGAATTCCCAGACGATGAACAACCCCCGCGCCTCCCGCCGCCAGACGGTTCCACGGAGGCGCCTGACAGCGTCCCGAATGGTGGCATCGAATCGCTCGAGGTCGAGTGAGAGTTGCTGGTCCTCCTTGAAGAGGACGACGAGTTTCTGGTCTCGGATCATCGCGGAGCCCCTGTTGGCACCTCACCGAAAGACGGTGGAGAGGTGACGAGGCGGTCGCGGCTAAGATGCGCGCGAAGGCGCTCGTTGCCTTCCGGATGGGCCCGCTCGCTGCTTTGTTAGAGGTAGGCGGGCGGGCCCGGTCTTTCTTCGCTACTTCATCGTCGAACCCTCAACTACACCCGGACGTAGCCCCGCAGGACATGCACTTCAGGCAGGTGCCGTTGCGCACCATCATCATCTGGCCGCACTCCGGGCAGGGGTCGCCCTCGAAGCCGTAGTGGCGCGCCGTCGTCTCCGAGATCGCCGTGGCGGACGCCACCGCCGTCGCGCTGGCCGCCGCGCCCGAGGGCGCCTCGGGGGTTGGGGCGGCGGCAGGGGCCGCCGCGCCGTTGCCCTCGGCGGGTGTGCCGTGGCCGTTCGAGCCTCCGGCGATCGGGGCCGCCACCAGGTACTCGCTCTGCTTCGGCGCGGGCAGCGGGGCAGGCTCCGGAGTCAGCTCCGGCGTCGGCCACGCGCCGTCCTCCTCCTCGTCCTCGGCGGTCGAGGTGCTGGAGAGGTCGACCGGCCCTAGGTGAGCGAGGTCGGCGCGGCCGAGGTAGCTGACCGCCAGCTCGCGGAAGACGTAGTCGATGATCGAGGTCGCCATGCGGACCCGGTCGTTGCCGGTGACGATGCCGTTCGGCTCGAACTTCGTGAACAGGAAGGAGTCCACGTAGGCGTCGAGCGGCACGCCGTGCTGCAGCCCGATCGAGACGGCGATCGCGAAGCAGTTCATCAGCGAGCGGAACGCCGCTCCGTCCTTGGACATCGAGATGAAGATCTCGCCGAGGCGCGAGTCCTCGAACTCGCCGGTGTGCAGGTAGATCGTGTGCCCGCCGACCTTGGCCTTCTGCGCGAAGCCCGGGCGTCGCGAGGGCAGCGGCTCGCGCTCGCCGCGCTGCAAGCCCACCAGCCGCCGCGCCAGCGCGCGCGCGTCCGCCCGAGGGAGCGTGCTGATGATGCGCTCCACCTCGTCCAGCGCCTTCTTCGGGTCGAGCTCCGCGTCCGCGGACTCCTCCTCGAGGTCGTCGAAGTCCTCGAAGTCGTCGCCGAGCACGGTGGCGGCGAGGGGCTGCGAGAGCTTGGAGCCGTCGCGGTAGAGCGCGAGCGCCTTGAGCATCGAGTCTGCGCCGGCCTCGTAGACGGCGGCGATGTCGCCCACGCCGGCGTCCTCGGGCAGGTTGATCGTCTTGCTGATCGCGCCGGAGAGGAACGGCTGCGCGGCGGCCATGATGCGCACGTGCGCCATCGGCTCGATGTAGCGCGTGCCGTAGCGGCCGCAGCGGTTCGCGCAGTCGAAGACCGGGTAGTCCTCTTCGCGCAGGTGCGGGGCGCCCTCGATCGTCATGCGGCCGACGATGTGGTCGTTGGCCTCCTCGATCTGCTCGCGGCTGAAGCCGATCGCCTCCAGCAGGTTCGCGCCGGCGAGCTGCTCGTCCGTGAGGCCGAGCACGTCGCGGCAGAACTCGTCGCCGAGCACGAAGCGGTTGAACGCGAAGGTGATGTCGAACGCCGAGCCGAGCGCCTCGTCGACCTGGTCCAGGACACGGCGGGTGAAGCCGTGCTGGGCGAGCGTGTGGCGGTTGATGTGCGGGGCGCCCTCGAGGCGGCCGCTGCCCGCGCAGTAGGCGACGATCTCCTCGATCTGCTGCGTGCTGTAGCCGAGCGTGCGCAGCGCGCCGGGCACGGACTGGTTGATGATGCGGAAGTAGCCGCCACCAGCCAGCTTCTTGAACTTGACGAGCGCGAAGTCCGGCTCCACGCCCGTCGTGTCGCAGTCCATCAGCAGGCCGATCGTGCCCGTGGGCGCGATCAGCGTCGTCTGCGCGTTGCGGAAGCCGTGCTCCTCGCCGAGGGCGAGCGCGCGGTCCCACGAGGCCTGCGCCGCCTTGAGCAGCGGCTTCGGGCAGTGTTTGGCGTCGAGGCCCATCGGGAGCGTCGTCAGGCCCTCGTAGTCCTCGGCGGCCGTGTCGTAGGCGGCGCGGCGGTGGTTGCGGATCACGCGCAGCATCGCCTCGCGGTTCGGCTCCCAGGCGGGGAAGGGGCCGAGCTCGGCGGCGATCTCGGCGGAGGTGGCGTAGGAAACGCCGGTCAGCAGCGCGCTGAAGCCGCCGGTCTGGGCCAGCGCCTCGGGAGAGTCGTAGGGCACGCCTTGCTGCATCAGCAGCGCGCCGAGGTTGGCGTAGCCGAGGCCGAGGGTGCGGTACTCATGGGAGAGCTGCGCGATCACCGGGCTCGGGTACTGCGCCATCAGCACCGAGATCTCGAGCACGATCGTCCACAGCCGCGTGGCGTGTTCGAACGCCTCGACGTCGATCTTGCCGCTCTCCTCGTCGTGGAAGCGCAGCAGGTTGAGCGAGGCGAGGTTGCAGGCAGTGTCGTCGAGGAACATGTACTCGGAGCAGGGGTTGGAGCCGCGGATCGGCCCGCCCGCCGGCGAGGTGTGCCACTCGTTGATCGTCGTGTCGTACTGCATGCCCGGGTCGGCGGACTGCCAGGCGGCGCGCGCGATGCGGTCCCAGAGGTCGCGCGCGCGCACGGTCTTCGAGGGCTCGCCGTCGACGCGGCGGTAGAGCGTCCACTCGCGGTCCTGCTCGACGGCCTCGAGGAAGTCGGCGCTGACGCGCACGGAGTTGTTGGCGTTCTGGCCGGAGACGGTCTGGTAGGCCTCGCCCTGCCAGTCGGTGTCGAACTCGCGCAGGTCGATCGGCGCCTCGTCCGCCTCGGCGAGCTGGAGCACGCGCTGCACGCAGCCGTCCGGCAC
The DNA here is from genome assembly GCA_009839925.1 of Chloroflexota bacterium. GTDB lineage: Bacteria > Chloroflexota > Dehalococcoidia > UBA2979 > UBA2979 > VXMT01. The sequence goes on along the minus strand of VXOS01000082.1, from coordinate 7,350 downwards.
GCCGTCGCGGCGGGCGCGCGCGATGGCTCGGCGCAGCGGGCGGTTGCTCGCCGGGTCGAGGCCGCCCTCGGTGGCGGCGAGCACCGCGGTCAGGCGGCGGCGGATCACGCGCGAGCCGGCCACGAGGGCGGCGACCTTCTGCTCCTCGGCCACCTTCCAGTCGATGAACTCCTCGATGTCGGGGTGGTCGACGTCGACGATCACCATCTTGGCGGCGCGGCGGGTGGTGCCGCCGGACTTGATCGCGCCGGCGGCGCGGTCGCCGATCTTGAGGAAGGACATCAGCCCGGAGGACTTGCCGCCGCCGGAGAGGAACTCGTTCTCGCCTCGAATCTTCGAGAAGTTGGAGCCCGTACCGGAGCCGTACTTGAAGATCCGCGCCTCGCGGGTCCAGAGGTCCATGATGCCGCCCTCGTTGACGAGGTCGTCGGCGACGGACTGGATGAAGCAGGCGTGCGGCTGCGGGCGCTCGTAGGCGCTGGTCGACTGGCGCACGGCGCCGAACTCCGGGTCGAAGTAGGAGTGGCCCTGCGAGGGGCCGGTGATGCCGTAGGCCCAGTGCAGGCCCGTGTTGAACCACTGCGGCGAGTTGGGAGCGGCGCGCTGCGTCGCCATCATCAGCACCAGCTCGTCGTGGAAGGCACGCGCGTCCTCTTCGGCGTCGAAGTAGCCGTGCTTCCAGCCCCAGTAGGCCCAGGTCCCGGCGAGGCGGCCGAAGACCTGTCGCGCGTCGATCTCGCCGCCGGAGTCGTCGGAGCCCTCGGCGGGCACGGAGCGCCACAGCCACTCGGGGACGCCGTCCTCCTCGACGGAGCTGAGTACGTTGGCGACACCGGTCTTGCGGAAGTACTTCTGCGCCATGATGTCGACGGCGACCTGTGACCAGTCGGCGGGCATGCGCACCCCGGACGCCTCGAAGACGACCGAGCCGTCGGGGTTGACGATGCGCGAATCCCTGGGGGCGAAGGCGACTCCCTCGAGCGGATCCTGACCGGAGATGGTGAAGTGTCGTTCGATGCGCATGGTCTGCTCCCGCGTAGCGGCCGTACTCGTACTCACGGTGGGCGGCTGGTCGCCCCCCGCGCCCCCATACCCCTGGGCCCAGAAAACCGCTGCAGGCAGGTGCATGTCGGCATCTGTGCACCTGCGTGAGCGGGTGAGCGGCAAGGGACGGCAGATTAGCGTTTTTCGGGGTGCCTTGTCAATGCGAGAACACGCCTGATCATTTCGTGTTCGAGGCTCGAGATCAACCGCTTCCGACAATCGCCTCGAGGGTGTCGGGATCCTTCGGGATCGCCCCGGAGAGCACGCGGCAGCCGGTGCGAGTGACAAGCACGTCGTCCTCGATGCGCACGCCGATGCCGCGCAGCCGGCGCGGGACGCCGCGCAAGCCCGGCGCGAAGTAGAGGCCGGGCTCCACCGTCAGCACCATTCCCGGCCGCAGCACGACGGACTCGCCATCCTCGCGGTAGAGGCCGGCGTCATGCACGTCCATGCCCAGCCAGTGCGAGGTGCCGTGCATGAAGTAGGGGCGGCTCGCCTCCTGCTTGAGCAGCGCCGGCATCCGGCCCTCGATCACGCCGAGGTCGCGCAGGCCCTCGGTGATGACGCGCTGGGCTCGCTCGTGTACGTCGTGGAAGCGGACGCCCGGCGCGACCAGCGCGATCGCCTCGCGCTGCGCGGCAAGCACGATCTCGTAGACATCGCGCTGCGCGGCGCGGAAGCGGCCGTTGGCGGGGTAGGTGCGGCTCACGTCCGCGCCGTAGTAGTCGACCTCGGCGCCCACGTCGAGCAGCAGCAGGTCGCCGTTGGCGATCGGCGCGCGGTTCTCCGTGTAGTGCAGCGTGCAGGAGTTGACGCCGGCCGCGACGATCGAGGGGAAGCCGTCGCGCGGCGATCCGAGGCGGCGGAACTCGGCCTCGAGGACCGCCTGCACCTCGTACTCGTGCAGGCCGGGGCGGGTCGCGCGCATCGCCGCCTCGATGCCCGCGCCGGTGATGTCGATCGCCTGCTGCAGCGCCGCGATCTCCTCGCGGGTCTTGATCAGGCGTAGCGCGTCGACGAGCGGGGCGGGGTCGATCAGCCGCTCGATCGCCGGAGCCCCGCGCTGCGCTCCGGCGCGCCGGCCGGCGACGATGCGCGAGATCAGCCGCTCGAGGCGCTCGTCGCTGCCGAGCGAGAAGGCGACGGTCCGCGCCTCGCCGAGCAGCTTCGGCAACCGCTCCTCCAGCTCGCCGATCGGGTAGGCGGCGTCCGCGCCGAGCTCGGCGACGGCGCCCTCGACGCCGAGGCGCGGGCCGTCCCAGATCGCGGTTTCGGGGTCGTAGGGGCGCACGAGCAGCACGAACGGCTGCTCGTGGCCGGGGCGGAGCACGGCGACGGCGTCCGGCTCCTTGAGGCCGGTGAGGTAGTAGAAGCTCGATCGTTGGCGGAACGGATAGTCGACATCGCCGTTGCGTTGCGCCTCGCGCCCGGCGCCGAAGACAGCGGCGCTGTTGCGCGGCAGGCGACGCATCAGGCGCGCTCGACGCCTCGCGAAGACGGCCGCCGGGAAGGTGGTCACCGTCATGCCTCTTCGCGCATGGGAACGAGGAAGCGCATCACGGCGAGCCCGACGAGGCCGGCCACGACCGAGGCGATGAAGATGCCGACCTTGGCCTGCGCGAGCAGCGCCTCGTCATCGAAGGACAGCTCGGTCACGAACAACGCCACGGTGAAGCCGATGCCCGCGATCAGGCCGACCCCGGCGACACCGGGCCAGGTCACGCCCGCGGGCAACTCGGCCCCGAGACGCACCGCGATCCAGGCAGCGAGCGTCGCTCCGATGGGCTTCCCGAGCAGCAGCCCGAGCCCGACGCCAAGCGCAAGGGTCGAGGAGGCGGCATCCTCGAACGCCCCGCCGCGAAGGTCGACGCCGGCGTTGACGAAGGCGAAGAGCGGGACGATGAGGAACGCGGACCACGGCAGCAGGCGGTGCTCGATGCGGTCGAGCGGCGAGACTGCCTGCTCACCGAGCTGGCTCAGCGTGAGCAGGGCGCCCACCCGCTCGTGGTGTGCAGCATCGTCGTCCTCGGGCGCGGCCTCGCGGGCGCGGATTCGGCTGAGCAGCGCCTCGGCGAGGTCGGGGAGCGCGGCGCTGCGGTACCACGGCTGCAGCGGCGTCATCAGGCCCAGCGCGACGCCGAGGATGGTCGGGTGGACGCCGGACTCGTGCGCCGCCATCCAGGCCGCCAGGCCGACCACGACGTAGAGCGGCACCAGCTTGATGCCGTTGTAGCTCATCGCCAGCACGAGGGCGAGCAGTGCGACCGTGATGCCGAGTGCCGCGAGGTCGATGTTGTCCGTGTAGAAGATGGCGATGACGGCGATCGCGCCGATGTCGTCGACGATCGCGAGGGCGAGCAGCAGCACCTTCAGGCCGGCGGGAACCCGCGACCCGACGAGCGTTAGGACGCCGACGGCGATCGCGATGTCGGTCGCCATCGGGATCGCCCAGCCATCGCGGGCGGTATCGCCCTCGACGATGGCCAGGAAGATGACGACGGGGACGATCATGCCGCCGGCCGCGGCGGCGATCGGAGCCCAGACCTTGCGGCCGCTGGAGAGCTCGCCGGCGACGACCTCGCGTTTGATCTCCATCCCCACGACGAAGAAGAACAGCACCATCAGGCCGTCGTTGACCCAGTGCTTCAGATCGGTGTCGAGGTGGAAGAAGCCAACGTCCACCGCGATGTGGTAGCCGACGAACTCTCCGTAGAGGTCGGCGAGCGGCGTGTTGGCCGCGATCAGCGCGAACATGACCGCGCTGATGATGGCGATCCCGCTCGCGGCCTCGGTGTGCATGAACTCCTGGAGCGGACGGACGAGGCGGATGATGCGAGCGCGCCGCTCGGCGCGTGCACGGTTCAGCGTCGCGTCATCGACCGGTGTGCTCATCAGTTGGACCCCGGGCGGGCGGGCTAACCAGCGAGCCGGTAGACGCGTTTGCTGCCGTCGCTGCTGACGGCGATGCCACGCCCGCGCTTGAGCGTGCGCAGCGCCGTGGCGAGGTGTGCGGCCTCGACGTCGGGGATGCGCTTCGCGAGGTCGGCCTTGCTCAGATCCTCGCCATCTGCGAGGGCGTCGAGGATCTGCTGTTCCAGTTCCTGGGCGATGATCGCCATGCCGGCCTCCCGGACTCGTCGCGCCGTCTGCTCACAGTCTGCCGAGCGCGCGCCGCTCGGTCCAGCGCGAGGCGAGCCGGATGCCCTGAAGAGGGTGCTGGTGCCCTCGGGAGGATTCGAACCTCCGCACAGGGATTAGGAATCCCTTGCTCTGTCCCCTGAGCTACGAGGGCGCGCTTTCCAATCTATGCGGCGACGGCCCCGAACGCACTGTGCCGGTGGTCAGTAGCTTGCAGCGGCCCGGCTAGCCCCCGCGTGAGCGGCGGCGGCGCTCGGCGCGGCTGAGCCGCTGCTGACGCGGACGCGCCGCCGACAGCGGCTGCGAGGGCGCCTCGGGCGCCGCTGCCTGCTCCAGGTAGCGCGCGTGCGGGACCGCGTGTCGTACGAAGGCGTCGCCTTTCGTGCGCTGCTCGCGGTGGGCGCGCCTGGCGTCGTCCCAGAGTCCGTAGTAGTCCAGCTCCCGCCTCGCGACCTCCGGGTCGAGCAGCCCGAGGCCGTCGAGCGTGAAGAACCAGAGCTTCATGTCGATTGCCCCGAAGTAGGGGTCGAGGTCGGAGCTGATCGGCGTCTTGTGCCTCCACAGGTCGAGCCGCTCGCGCGCCGAGTCGTTGAGCCCGATCGATCGCCAGAACTCCGTGTCGTCGCGACCGCCCTGGTAGTGCATTACGAGGAAGTCGCGGAAGTCGTCGTACATCCGGCCCATGCGGCGGTTGTAGCGATCGAGGATCGGCTCCGCGTCGAAGTCGAAGTGCTCCGTCAGGTACTCCTGCACCAGCACCAGCAGCTGCACCAGCGTGCCGTGGATCGAGGTGGACTCGAGCGGCTCGCTGAACGCGCCGGAGAGGCCGACCGCGACGCAGTTCTTGACCCAGAGCCGGCGGAAGCGGCCGCTCGCGATGCGGATGTCTCCCCACGGCTCGATCGCGTGACCGAGGGCGGCCTCGACCTCGGCCTGCGCCTCGTCCTGGCTGATGAAGTCGTCGCAGTAGGCGTAGCCGCAGCCCAGCCGCTCCTGCGTCGGGATCTGCCACAGCCAGCCGGCGGAGAGCGCCCAGGCGTGCGTGTACGAGGGAATCGAGGCGCCCTCCTCGTGCGGCACGGAGAAGGGCAGCGCGCGGTTCACCGGCAGGTGCTCGGCGTAGGAGATCCACTCCTCCTCGTAGGCGCCGCCGATGACCAGCTTGCGGAAGCCCGAGCAGTCGACAAAGAAGTCGCCCTCGATCTCGCTGCCGTCGGCGAGCGTGACGCTGCGCACGTGTCCGTTGCCCGGCTCGAGGTTGACCGCCTCGACCGTGCCCTCGATGTGCGTGACGCCCTCGCACTTCGAGCGCAGGTAGGCGCCGACGATGTGCGTGTCGAAGTGGTAGGCGTAGTCCCAGGCGCTCTGCTCGGGCTGCCCCGGCGGGCGGCTGTAGGGCGCGAGGTGGTCGAGCATCAGCCGCGAGTTGAGCACGTTCTCCCAGGCCGGTTCGCCCTCGGCGACGGAGGCCGCGAAGAAGTAGGGGTAGGTCTCCGGGGGCAGCGCGGGAATGCCGAGCTGACGGTCGTCGTTGAGCGGGCCGAGGTAGTAGGAGCCGTCGCCCGTCCAGTTGCGGTGCAGGATGCCGAGCTTGAACGAGGCCTTGGTCTCGCGCAGGAACTCGCGCTCGTTCGAGAGGTTGCGGATGAAGGTCGTGAACAGCCCGGTCGTCGCCTCGCCGACCCCGACGATCGGGATCTCGGGCGCCTCGACGACCGTGATCTCGAGGTCGTCCGCCCCGCGCCCGCGCTTCCAGAATCGCGAGAGGTGGATGGCGGAGAGCCAGCCGGCGGTGCCGCCGCCGACGATCACGATCTTCTTGATCTGCGTGTGCATGGAGAGAGTGTAGCGCGGGCGCCCGCTCGCCAGCCGCGCCTCAGCGCCGCGCGCGCGGCTCCAGCCGCACGCCGGCCTCCGAGTCCGGGTCGGCGACGAGCGCCGCTTCGCCGCCGAGCCAGGCGAGGATCGCGTCGCCGGCCAGCGCGCCGCGCCAGCCCTCGAGCAGGGGGAGCGGCGGACGTGGCTCGTCGCCTTCGAGCCACCAGCGGACGACCGCCTCGATCTCGCTGCGCGGTCCCAGGAAGCGCGGGGCGATCCCGGCCTCGAGCGCGAGCGCGCGCACGAGGCCGTGCAGCGCCGCGGCCCAGACCTCGCCCGCCGGCGAGAGCGGCGCGCGCGAGGGCTCCCGCTCCGGCGGATTCGCCGCGCCCTCCTCGATCGCCGCCAGTAGTCGTCTGCCGTGGCGCCGCACCACGCCCTCGTCGACGCCGCGGACGGCGCGCAGGCCGTCCTCACTCGATGGTCCGGTGCGGGCCAGCTCGAGCATCGAGCGGTCGTTGAGGACGCGCGAGGGCGGGCGGTTGCCGCGCAGCGCCTCGCGCTCTCGCCAGGCGGCCAGCTCGCGCAGGGCGCCGCGCTCGCGCGCGTTGAGGCGCGCCCAGCTCTTCACGCGGCGGTAGCTCTCGCCCGGCGCCGGCCGCCGCCAGGCCGTGGCAGCGAGTTGCTCGCACTCCTCGATCGCCCATGCCAGCCGCTCGCCGCCGGCAAGGCGCCCGTGCAGTTGCCCCCAGACGCGGCCGAGGTAGCGCACGTCGTCGAGGGCATACGCCAACTGCTTGCGCGAGAGGGGCCGGCGCAGCCACTCGGTGTACTGCGAGCCCTTGTGCAGCCGCACGCCGAGCGTGTTCTGCACGAGCGCCGCATAGCCGATCTGGTCGCCATGGCCCGCGAACGCGGCCGCGATCTGCGTGTCGCGGACGGCGCGACCCTCCGTCTCGAAGCGCCCCGCGAGGATCGCCAGGTCCGCCTGCGCCGCGTGCACGATGGTCTCGATGCCCTCGTCGCCGACCAGCGCGGCGAAAGGCGTCACGTCGACCTCGAGGGGATCGATCGCAGCCAGTTCCGGCTCGTCCGGATCACCCCAGGCGACTTGCACGAGCGCGAGTTCGGGGATGTAGCGGCCCTCGGGGACAAACTCGAGGTCGAAGGCGAAGCTGCCCGCCTCGCGGACGCGCTCGACGATCTCATCGAGCTCGCGGGCGGTGGTTGCGAGGGAGCCGTCCATGGGCCCCTTCCGGCGGTGGCTGTCCGGCGCTGGGGAGTGGTCGGGCTGGGTGGTGGAGGCGAGGGGATTCGAACCCCTGACCTCGGCATTGCGAACGCCGCGCT
>VXOS01000103.1 GCA_009839925.1 Chloroflexota bacterium | reverse complement strand
CCCACGCCCACCCCCACCACGGACGACGATCATGACCACGACGACGACGACCATGACGACGACGACGAGCATGACGACGACGACGGTCATGACCACGACGACGACGGGGATGACCACGGCGACGAGACGATCGTCGGGCGCCTGATCGTTGCGGATGCGGCGGAAGCGCACCTCTCCGTCATCGACCTCAGCACCGACGAAGTCCACAGCGGCGTGTTCAAGGTCGCCGCGCCCGGCGCGACCGTGCACACCAGTCCGACCAACCGGTACGCCATCGTCCTGGCCCGCGGGCCGGAGGCCGGCGACGACCGCATCCACGTCTTCGACGGCGGCGTCTTCCTCGTCAAGCACGGCGACCACTTCGACCTTGCCCAGGAGCCGGTCACGCGCCACGCGCTTGAGATCGTCGAAGAGTGGCCGGTCCACTACGTCAACAGCCACGGCTGGACCACGATCTTCGCCGACACCAACGGCCACGTGATCCTGATCAAAGAGCTAGGTCTGACCATCTCGATCGGCGACTACGAACCGATCGTGCTCGACGCCGGCTTCCAGCACGGCGCGGCGTTCGTCATTGCCGATGACCACGTCATCCTCAGCACCAGCAACCCGGCCTGCACCGAGTTCATCCCATCACCCGACTGCCTGCCGGTCGGCGTCGAAGTGCGCACGTTCGACGACGAAGTCGTCTACGACGCGGCCAACAACTCCTGCCCGGGCCTGCACGGCGAATCGCACAACGAACACGGCGCCGTCTTCGGCTGCTTCGGCGGCGTGCTGTTCGTCCACTCCCACGACGGGCAGTACGAGCACGAGTTCATCCCCTATCCAGCGGAGACGGGTGGCGAGGTCGCGCTCGGTCTCTTCTACGGACATGATCACAGCGACAACTTCTTCGCCCCGGCGACCCTCTTCCCCGACGGTCAGTGTTGCGAGCTCGGAGGCGTCTGGCTGGTTGACGTCGTCAACCACGAAATGCGCGAGGTGTTCCCCGAGCCCAGTGCCGCGGCTGCGTTCTCAAGCGACGGCGAGACCTTCTACGTGCTCGCCGCTGACGGTGTGCTGCGCGCGTTCGACGCTCACGACGGCGAAATGGTCGGGACCATGCAGTTGGTCGACCCGTTCGAGATCGTGTTCGGAAGCCCCTCGCCCGCGATTGTCGTCGTCGGTGGCTGGCTCTACGCGGCAGACCCGAACAGCGGTCGTGTCCTCGGGGTCCACCTCGAACACATGGAGATCGAGGAGGAGTGGGACATCGGCGGCGCGCCATCGAGCCTGGCCTTCGTCGGACTCATCGGCGCGGAGTACGAGGACCACTAACGGCTTGACGAGCACGAAGAAGACTGCGAGCAGCAAAGAGAGGCCCTCCGGCTGATCAGGCGCGCTTGATCAGCCGTGGACCGGGCACGGGGGCGGCGGCGGTGCCCCGTGCTTTCCGTGAGGCGGCCAGCGTCCCACTCTCCTCCGCTCTCGCGCTCACTCGAAGAGCGGTAGCGTAGGAGCCTCGCGCCGCCACGCGCGTTGACGAGCGAGGGCCCTCGGCGCTTAATGGCGCCATGCCGGACGGCGATGCGGGAGTAGCTCAGGGGTAGAGCATCTGCTTCCCAAGCAGAGGGTCGTGGGTTCGAATCCCATCTCCCGCTCCATCGCCTCTCGGGGCCGCTGTGCTGCGCCTCGTCCCGCCCCACCTGGCGCCGATATTAACATTCGTTTATACTTGCAGTCAGTCGATGTCATCGAACTATCAGGTCCAGCTAAACCCCGCCGCTATCGCATGACGAGAGGCGGAGTGCGCGGAATCGGCCTCGCCTTGGTGGCGGCGGGCCTCCTCTTGCTGCTGCTCGCGCACTGGCCCGCGTCCGCACGTGCTGAAGGCGATCACGTCGCCCTCATCAAGCTTGACGGCGTGATCGACGCGGTCAGCGAACGCTTCATTTCGAGGGCGATCGACAAGGCAGCCGACGACGGTGCGGCGCTCATCGTGATCGAACTCGACACGCCCGGAGGGCGCGCCGACTCGATGCGCGACATCATCGAGGCGATTCTCGGCTCACGGGCGCCGCTGGCCGTCTACGTCTCGCCCGCGGGTGCACGGGCGGCGTCGGCCGGCACGTTCATCACGGCCGCAGCCAATTTCGCGGTGATGGCTCCCACCACGAACATCGGCGCGGCGGCGCCCGTAAGTTCCGGCGGCGGAGAACTGCCCCCGACACTCCAAAAGAAGGTGAACGAGGACATCCTCGCGCTCATCAGGGGAATCTCGGAGCGGAGAAACCGCAACGCCGCCGCGCTCGAGGACACCGTCACGAGCGCGCTCGCCTACTCGGCGGACGAGGCGCTCGAGATCGGGATCATCGACCTGATCGCCACCGACCTGGGCGACCTGCTCAGCCAGCTCGAAGGCCGGCCGGCCGAGACCGCGAGCGGAAGCGTCGAGGTGAGCACGGCGGGCCTGCCCGTCCGCGAAGTCAGGAAGACGATGCTCGAGCGCTTCCTGGGGCTGATCGCGGACCCGAACATCGCCTACCTGCTGCTCTCGCTCGGAAGCCTGGCGCTGCTGGCCGAGTTCTTCAGCCCAGGGGTGTTCGGTCCGGGTGTCGTCGGTGTGCTGGCGCTGTTGCTCGCGTTTGTCGCAGTCGGGCTACTCCCGGTCAGTTGGGTGGGGGTGGCGCTCATCCTGTTTGCGATGGGCCTGTTCTACTTTGAGCTCCAGGCTCCCGGCATCGGCGCCTTTGGCGCGGGAGGCGTGGTCTCGTTCCTCGTCGGATCTTTCCTGCTCTTCGGCGGGTTCTTCGAGTCGTCCGTGATCCCGGAGCCGGCGGTCGAGGTGAATCGCTGGCTGATCGGCGGCATGACAGCGGCGCTCGTCCTCGCGTTGCTGACCATCCTCAACCTCGCGAGAGAAGGCGGGTCGGCCGACGCTTTCGTCGGCACGCCCGACGAAGCGCTGATCGGCGCGCGCGGTGTCGCACTCTCCGATCTCGCACCGTCCGGCACCGTCCGTATCGGCGATCGGGAGTGGTCCGCCACCACGGAGGAGTGGACAAGCATCAGCGCCGGCCGGGAAGTGCGCGTGATCAGCATCTACAGCGGCGGCGTGATTAAGGTGTCGGACTCGTTCCCGGAGACGGGATCGAGAACGCGAATGATAGTGTCGGCGGTGGCAGATCGAATTCGCCGGACGTTTAGACGAGACAACACGTAGCCGGGCGCGCACACGCAGCGACCGGCAAGGCAAGGAGAAGCATTCATGGCTCCAATCATCAAGGTGGCGGGACCGAACGAAGCGGTCATCAGGTCGGGAGGCGGCTCCCAACCAAAGGTGACGGTCGGAGGCCGCCTCATCGTTCTGCCGATCTTCTTCAAGGCGCAGCGCATCTCCCTGGAGGTGATGACGTTGCCCGTGGAGACGGCGAAGGTCTACACCAAGGAAGGCGTCGCCGTCACCGTGGACGGGGTGGCGCAGGTCAAGGTAGCGCGGGCCGAGGAAGCGATCCGCACGGCCGCTCAACAGTTCATCGGGAAGCGCGAGGCCGAGATCGCGCAGGTCGCCCTCCAAACGCTCGAGGGAGCGCAGCGCGCGATCCTCGGAACGATGACCGTCGAGGCGATCTACCAGGACCGCGAATCGTTCGCCGAGAGCGTGTCCGAGGTGGCCGGGCCGCACATGGCGAACATGGGCCTCGAGATCGTGAGCTTCACGATCCGCGACATCCGGGACGAGCAGGGCTACCTCGACGCGCTCGGTCGCAAGCGCACGGCCGAGGTCACGCGCGACGCCGAGATCGGTGAGGCCGAGGCGGAGCGGGACGCGGCAATCCGGCGCGCCGAGGCGCAGCGAGACGCCGCCATCGTCGAGGCGAACGCGAACCGCGACCAGGAGCAGGCCAGGTTCGAGGCAGAAACCAACATCGCCGAGGCGGAACGTGACTTCGCCGTCCAGAAGGCCCGCTACGAGCAGGAGACGAACGCACGCCGGGCCGAGGCTGAGCTTGCCTACGCACTGCAGGAGGCGGTGACCCAGCAGGATATCCGGGAGCAGGAGCTCCAGGTCGAGGTCGTCGAGCGCACCAAGCAGATCGAGGTCGAGCAGCAGGAGATCGCACGGCGCGAGCGCGAGCTGGAGGCAGGCGTGAAGCGCCCGGCCGAGGCCGAGCGCTACCGCCTCGAGACGATCGCGGCCGGTGAGAAGACCAGGGTGGTTGCCGAAGCCGAAGCCGCGGCCGAAGCGATCACGCTCAACGGGAACGGCGAGGCCGATGCAATCCGCGCGCGCGGCGAGGCAGAAGCCGACGCGATCCGCGCCCAGGGTCTCGCGGAAGCGGACGCGATGCGGACCAAGGCGGAAGCCTGGAAGCAGTACGGCCAGGCGGCGATGATCGACACACTGCTCGAATCGCTGCCCGACGTTGCCGCCGCCGTCTCGCAGCCGCTCGGGCAAACGGACCGCATCGTCATGATCAGCGGGGACGGCTCGATCGGCGCGAGCAAGCTGACCGGCGATGTGACGCAGGTCGTCTCGCAGCTTCCGGACCTCGTCGAAAGCCTCACCGGCATCGACATCCTCGGGACGCTCAAGAACCTGCCCCGTGTCGCAACCACCGAGGGCGTGATGGACGGCAACGGAGCACAGCCCGAGACCACCGAAGCCGCCGAGCCTACCGCGGACGAAGACGCGACGCCGAGCTAGTCGCCGGCGTAGCACGGCCCCCGGGGCGGGGGGGGGGGGGGGGGCCCCCGGGGGGGGGGGGGGGGGGCGCGCGGGGCCGCGGGGGGGGTGTTGTATATAGCGAGCCCCGCGGGGGGGGGGGGGGGGGGGGGGGGGGGGG
>VXOS01000194.1 GCA_009839925.1 Chloroflexota bacterium | reverse complement strand
CCCACCCCCCTTTTTTTTTTTCCCCCCACACCCCCAAAACCCACATTCCTATCCGTCTGGGGGGCGCGGATTTGTTTATAATTCAAGCCGGGTTGGGGGCTACCCCCCCACACCCCCACTGCTGCACGCCCCCGAAGCCGCGAGGGCGGTCCGGCCCCCTCTCCCCGAGGAGACCTTTGCGTAACCCTCTCCTCGGGGCAGCGAGCGCATCCCGTCCGGTCCCCTCTCCCCGCGGGAGAGGGTTAGGGTGAGGGAGGGTCCGCCGCCGGGAATTGTGTTGCGCCATCGGGGCCTTCGGAGGCACGCGGGAGTCTTCCCCCTCACCCCCGCCCTCTCCCCAGGGAGAGGGGGCCGGATCGGGCTTGTGCGAGTTTCGCAAAGGTCCCCCCGAGGGAGAGGTCGGGGGTGAGGGAGGCGCACGCCGGGGGTCCCCCACGAGAACCACACGGGTCTCCCCCAAGGCAGGGGGCCGGATCGGCGCACGAACCTCTCGAGGCGAGGAGCGGCGGGCGCTCGCCGCCGCTACGCCTCGATCTCCGGAGGCCCGAAGGTGACGCCCGGCAGCGCCGCGTGCAGCGTGGCGCGGCGCTCCGCGAGCGCGGCGTCGTCGAGCACGGGCGTCGAGGCCTCCTCGCGCGGGTCCGGCGGCAGGTCGGACATCGGCGTCCACGAGGTGCAGCCGGCGTAGTGGTCGCGCACCGGCACGGTGAGCGGCTCCGCGAGGCGATGGACGCGCAGCACGAGCACGATCAGCGGCGCCTTCGGACGCCAGCGGAAGCGCTGCTCCGCGTAGTCCGCGGTCCAGATGTGCTGCCCGTCGAGCGCGGCTACGTGCTCCGGCTCGGTCAGCGCCGCCGTCTCTTCGATCTCCGCCCAGGCGTCGACGCGCAGCTGGCCAGCTTGTGGCGCCGAGGCCGCGACGGCCTCGATCAGCGGGCGGTCGGCGGGGCGGATCAGCTCCGGGCGCTGGTGCTCGTAGCTCTCGTAGAGCCAGAAGCGCGAGGCGCGCACGCGGAAGCGGTGGCCCTCCTCCCGGATGCCGCCCTTGCGCAGGTCGATGATCTGGCGGCCGTCGCGCAGCGCGCGCACGATGACGGCCCACTCCTTGAGCCCCGGATTCGCCAGGTCGGTCGTCGTCACCATGTCCCGAGGATACCCCGGCGCTCGGCGCTACGGCGTCGGCGACCAGGAGGGCAGCGTACCGATCTCGCCAGCCGCCTCGAGGGCGTCGAGCTCGTCGTCGCCGAGGCCGAGCAGTTCGGACAGCAGCTCGCGGCTGTGCTCGCCGAGCAGTGGGGCCACGCGGCGGTGGGCGACGGGGAAGGCGCTGAAGCGGAAGGGGAAGGTCTTGTAGAGGTGCGTGCCGGTGATCTCGCGGGTCAGCTCCTGGAAGAAGCCGAAGTGGCGCAGGCCCGGGTCCTCCGTCAGCTGGTGCGGCGGCGTCACGCGACAGCCGGCCACCCCCACCGCCTGCAGCGCCGCCTCCAGCTCGACGGCGTCGCGCTCGCGCACGGCGGCCGCGACGAGCTCGTCGAGCGCGTCCTCGTTCGCCTTCCGCGCCTCGGCGCTCGCGAAGCGCTCGTCCCCCACCCACCCGGCCTGCCCGAGGGCGCTCGCAAGCGCGGCGAACTCCTCGTCGCCGTCGACGGCGATGCTGATCCAGTCGTCCTCGCCGGCGGTCGGGTAGACCTCGTGCGGGGCCATGCGGTCGTGCTTGTTGCCGCGCAGGCCGGGGTCGGGCGCGCCGTGCTGCACGGCGACGTGCTCCGGCCCGAGCATCGCGTCCAGCGCCTCGCACTGTGGCACCTCGACCGTGGTCCCGAGGCCGGACTGCTCGCGGCGGCGCAACGCCAGCAGGACGGCGACGACGGCGTTCATCCCGACGATTGGGTCGCAGGCGCCGCCGATCAGGCGTGGCTGATCGTCGTCCGGGTAGCCGTTCATCGCACCGACCACGGCCTGCTCGAAGGTGCTGCCAAAGCCGACGAAGTCGCCCCACGGTCCGTCCGGCCCGTAGCCCGGCATCGTGACGCTGATCAGCTGCGGGTTGATCTCGTGCAAGCGCTCCGCGGTGTAGCCGAGGTTGGGCAGCACGCGGTTGGAGAAGTTGCTGATGATCACGTCGCCCTCGCGCAGCAGCCGCTCGAAGAGTCCTCGGCCGGTCTCCGTGTTGAGGTCGAGCGTGAGCCCGCGCTTGTTCTGGTTGGAGTCGTTCCAGAGGTAGTTGCGCTCCCAGCTGAGCGCCTCGCCGGCCGAGGCGCCGGTGAAGCGGTAGGAGTCCGGCCGGCTCACGGACTCGACCTTGATCACGTCCGCCCCGAACATGCCGAGGTTCATAGTCGCGTGGGGGCCGGACCAGAACCATGTCAGGTCGATCACGCGCACGCCCTCGAGCGGCAGCGCGGGCGGCTCGCTCGGCGGTTCGGCGGCGTCGCGAGGCGCGAAGCTCGCGCGTTGCTCCTCGACTGCCGCGCCGCGCGGCAGCGGCGGCGCCCCGGCGATGCGGTAGGGCACGCGCGGCGCCTGCAGCATCACGCCGTCGACGACGGCGCGCTCGAAGAACCCGCGCGCCGCGAGGTGCGCGTCGGTCAGGCGCTGCGAAACGCTGTCGCAGGGCCCCGAGGGCACGCGCACGGCCTGGCCGGCCATGTAGACCTGCTCGCGCGTGCGCGCCTCGTACCAGCCGCGGACGCGCTCCCACAGCTCGGCGCCGTGCTGCTGGCGGTAGGCCAGCTCGCGCCCGCCCGGTTCGTCGAGCACGTCGGCGATGCCCGTCAGCTCGCAGAGCGAGGCCCAGTGCTGGTGGGTGAGCGGGAGGATGCCGACGTGGCCGTCCTTGCAGCGCACGGAGCTGTTCGGCCAGGTCGCCGCGCGGCGAAAGCCCGCATTCCCGAACATGCTCCAGGCCAGCCACGGGCTGGTCAGCAGCGAGGCGGCGACCGCCTGCGCCGAGACCTCGACGAACGAGGGCGCCGCGCCGCTCTCGCGGTGGCGCAGCGCAACCAGCGAGGCGGCGAGCGCGTGCAGGCCCGTCGCGCGCGTGCCGAGGTCGCCGGCCGGGCGCAGCGGATAGCGGTCGGGCGCGCCGAGCATCCCGGTCCAGCCGCCGAGCGAGCAGATCCCCATGTCCGTCGCGCGGTAGTGCGCGTACGGCCCGTCCGGTGCGAACGCGGCGATGCGCACGACGGGGGTCGCGCCCTCGAGCGCGGGCCGCAACTCGGACGGGTCGAGGCCGAGCAGCGCGGCCAGCGGTTCATGCTCCGCGACGACGAGATCGGCAGCGCGGCACAGCGCGAGCGCGTCCTCGGGCGTAGTCGCCTGGCCGGGCCCGGCGGCGACGACGGTCTTGCCGCGCGAGAGCCACTGCCAGGTCGCGCTGCGGCGCTCGCCATCGCGCTCGTACCAGGGTGGCTCGTGGCGCAGCGGGGTGCCCTCGGGCGGCTCGAGCACGACGACGTTCGCGCCCCAGTCGGCGAGGCCGGTGGCCGCCCACGCGGCGGCCCCGCTCGCTGACACCTCGACGACGTTGAGCCCTCGCAGCAGCATCTTGCCCCCCGCCAGCGCCGCGTACCGGACGCCGCCGCGATGATAGCGACTCGCGCCCCGCGCGGGTGCGGGCAGGCGGATTCGACCGGCGGGGCGCTCCGGTGCCATGCTGGCGCGGTGGAGGGGCGCGATGGCGCGGGAGCCGCTCGGGGTGGTGCTGACGGCGGGGCTGGGGACGCGGCTGCGGCCGATCACGCCGCATACCCCGAAGCCGCTCGTGCCGCTGCTGAACCGGCCGCTGATCGGCTACGCGCTCGACCTGCTCGCCTTGCTCGGGCTGCGCGAGATCGCGGTCGTCGTCGGGCCGGAGGACGCGACGACCGCCGAGGTCGCGCGCGACCACGCGCCGCCCGGTGTCACGGTCACCGAGGCCGTGCAGCACGAGCCGAACGGGCCCGGCGATGCCGTCGCCTCGGTGGGAGCGGCGCTCGAGGACCGCACGGTCGCCGTGCTCGCGGTCGACACGGTGCTGAGCGGCGCCGATCCGGCGCTGCTGCGCCGCTTCGAGGAGACGGGAGCGGCCGCCGGGTTGCTGCTGCAAGCCGTCGAGGATCCTCGCGCTTTCGGCGTCGCGCTGCTCGAGGGCGATCGGATCGTGGACCTCGAGGAGAAGCCGGAGCAGCCGCGCTCGAACCTCGCGCTGGTGGGGCTGTGGCTGCTCGCACCGGAGGCCGTCGAGCGCGTGCGCACCAACCCGTTCATCAACGCCAAGGGCGAGTCCGACCTCACGGCGACAGTCGCGGTGCTGCTCGAGGAGGGCCGCGACCTGCGCGGCTGGACGCTCGACGGCGAGTGGCTCGACGGCGGCACGCTGGAGGGACTGCTCCACGCCCAGTCGCGCCTGCTGCCGGGCATCGAGGGCGGCGACGCGTCCGCCCTCGCGGCGAACGGCAACGAGGTCAGCGGTGCGGTCATCGCCGCCGAGGGCGCGCGCGTCCGCGAGTCGCGGATCGTCGGCCCGGCACTGATCGGCGCGGGCGCTGCGGTCGAGGGCTGCAGCCTCGTGGAGACCGTCGTCGGCGCCAACGCCGCGATCGAGGACGCCGAGCTGATCCGCGCCCTCGTCGAGCCGGGCGCGCGCCTGAGTGGCGGCAGCTACACCGACGTCGTCGTGACCGCCGGCGGCGAGGTCGCCGGTCCGGGCCTGGTGGGCGCGTAGGCGCGCGCGGTTCCCCTCACGCTCACGTGGGGGCGGACAGGTCGCGCAACGGACCTCCCGAGCACGGCGACGGTCCGGCGAGCCCCCTCACCCCAACCCTCTCCCCCAGGAGAGGGGCCGGAACGGGATCGCAACGACCTATCGAGGGCCGTCCGGTCCCCTCTCCCCCTCGCGGGAGAGGGCGGAGGGTGAGGGGGAGCGCGCCCCCGGCGCGCCGGCCCCCCCCGGCGGGGGGCGCCGGGGGCGGACTGT
>VXOS01000070.1 GCA_009839925.1 Chloroflexota bacterium | reverse complement strand
ACCACTCCCCTATTCGTCCGGTGGGCGCGTTTTTTTTAATACCCCCCTGGGGGGGGGGGCCCCCCCCCCCCACAAAGGACGCGCCTGTCCTCGCTGGCCGCGCTGGCGCACGGCGCCCCCTCACCCCCGCCCTCTCCCGCGAGGGGGAGAGGGAGCCGGAGTCTGAGCGCCAGGCGGGCTGCTAGCGGCCCTTGAAGACAGGCTTCCGCTTCTCAGCGAACGCGGCCGCCGCCTCCGTTGTGTCCTCGAGGGCGAACAGCGACTGCTGTGCCTGCGGGTAGTCGATCGTGAGCTGGTAGGCCGTCGAGCGCGGGCGCGCCACCATCAGCTGGCGCTTCGTCACCTGCACGTGCACCGGCGGCAGCGCCGCCAGCTCGTGCGCGATGCTCAGCGCCGTCGGCAGCACCTCGTCCGAGGGCACGACATGGTTCGCGAGGCCTACCTCGTAGGCGCGCTGCGCGGAGAAGCGGTGGCCGCGCAGCATCATCTCGCAGCCGGGCAGCCACGACAGCCCGTTCATCAGCGGCACCAGCGCCGACCCGAGCACGCCCGTCGGAACGGACGAGAAGGCAATCGTCGCGTCCTCGGCGAGGACGGCGATGTCCGAGCCGCAGACCATGTAGAGACCCGCGCCCCAGGCGCCGCCCCGGACGGCGGCGATGATCGGCTTGTCCGTGTCCGGCACGAGCTGGAAGCCGAGGACCTTCGCCCGCGAGTCGGCGAGCTGGTTGCCGCGGATCCCGTGCTCGGCCTGCTCCTTGATGTCGCGGCCCGCGCTGAAGACCCGCCCTTCGCCGGTGAGCACGATCGCGCGCACCTGCTCGTCGGCCAGCGCTTCCATCCAGGCGCCGCCGAGTTCGTCGCCCATTACCCGGCCGAAGGCGTTGAGCCGCTCCGGGCGGTTCATCGTGATGACGGCGACGTGGCCGTCGACCTCGTAGCGAACGTACTGCGCCTCGTAGGCCATGACTATCGCCCCCTGAACATCGGCTGACGCCGCTCGCTCCGCGCCGCCCGCGCCTCCTGCGCGTCCTCGGAGCTGCCGGTGATCGCGGAGGCGTTCGCCGAGAGTTGCAGCGTGGTATCGAAGCTGCTGTCGAGCCCGGCGCGCATGATGCGCTTGCCGATCCACTGCACCAGCGGCGGGCTGGCGATGATCTTCCGGCACACCTCCAGCGTGGTCTCGCGCAGATCCTCGAGCGGCACGTAGTGGTTGAGCAGCCCCATGCGGTAGGCGTCCTCGCCGACCAGGAACCCGCCGGTGTAGAGGAACTCGAGGGCGTTGCCGAGGCCGATCATCCTCGGCAGGTAGTACATCCCGCCGTTGTGAATGAGCTGCCCGACGTTCTGGTAGGTGAAGAAGCGCGTCTCCGGGCAGCCGATGCGGATGTCGCAGTGCAGCGCAATGTCGAGCCCGGCGCCGACCGCCACCCCGTTGACCATCGCGATCGTCGGCTTGCGCGTCGAGGAGATCTTGCGGAACAGCGGCGTGAAGATCTCGCTGAAGAACTGGCGGCTGCCGTCGGCCCCGCCGGGGCGCTCCTCGTCCGGGTGGTCGCGCCCGCCGCGCTGGTCCGCGCCGGAGCAGAAGCCGCGGCCCTCGCCGGTGATCACGATCACGCGGATGTCCGGGTCGGCGTCCGCGGCGTCGAGGTACTCACCCAGCTTGTTGAGCGTCGAGTCCGGGCGGATGTAGCCGTGGAGGGCGTTCAGCACCTCGGGGCGGTTGAACGTGATCCAGAGGGCGCCGTCCTCCGGCTCGTAGCGCAGGTAGTCGACGATCTCCGGTCCGTTGCTCACGTGCTGCTCCCTCGATGCCCAGGCCGCCGCGCGCTAGCCGCGAGGCAGGCCGAGGCCGCGCGTGGCGATGATGTTGCGCTGGATCTCGCTGCTGCCGCCGGCGATCGTGCGCGAGACGTGCCGGACGTATTCCCTGGCCGGTTCCCCCTCCAGCGGCGCGTGGCCGCTGCCGTCTCCGCCCCAGAGCTGCCCGTACAGCCCCAGCGCCTTCGCCGTTGTGCGTGACGTCCGCTGGATCGTCTCGAAGACGCTCATCTGCAGCATCGACGCCTCGTAGTTGGGCACCAGGCCCGCGCCCTGCATCGAGACCACGCGGAACGCGAGGTTGAAGACCACCTCCACCTCGATCGCCCGGTCGGTGATCTCGTGGCGGATCGTCGCGGACTCGCCGCTGCGCGACTTCGCCGCGCCCTCGGGGGAGCCGATGAAGGCGACGAGGCGCTCGATCGAGCGCTGCGCGTCCACGGTCTGGCGAATCCGCGAGCGCTCGAAGTCGAGCAGCGTCACGCTTACGTACCAGCCGCGATTCTCCTCGCCGACGAGGTTGCCGGCGGGGACGCTGACGTTGTCGAAGAAGACCTCGTTGAAACCGTGCTCACCGGCCATGTTGATCAGCGGGCGGATCGAGATCCCCGGCGACTCCATGTCGACCAGCAGGAAGGAGATCCCGCGGTGCTTCGCGGCGTCCGGGTCGGTGCGCACGAGGAGGGCGATGTGGTCCGCCGCGTGGGCGCGCGAGGTCCAGATCTTCTGCCCGTTGACGGTGTACTCGTCGCCGTCGCGGACCGCCCTCGTCTGCAGCGAGGCGAGGTCCGAGCCCGCGCCGGGCTCGGAAAAGCCCTGGCACCAGGCGCGTTCGCCGGAGAGCGTCTTCGAGATGTGCTCGGCCTTCAACTCCTCGGTGCCGTGGATGATGATCGCCGGGCCGATCTGCGAGATGCCTTGCCCGCCGACCTGCGGCGCCTCGGCCTTCGCCAGCTCGTGGTTGAGGATGAACTGCTCCACCGAGGTCATCCCGCCGCCGCCGTACTCGACGGGCCAGGCGGGGGCGATCCAGCCGCGATCGGCGAGCGCGCGCGCCCAGCTCCAGGCGGCGTCGCGGACCACGGGATCCTCGGAGATGCGGTCGATCTGCCACTCCTCGCCGGAGCCGCCGGGCCCGCCGCGAATCTTGCGATAGTGCTCCGGCAGCGACTCCTCGACGAGTTCGCTCACCGCCGCGCGGAACGCGGCCTGCTCCGGCGTGTCAGCCCACTCCACGCGCCGCTCCTCCACGTGCTCCGGGGGCAGGTGCGCCCTCGGCCCGCGCGATGATACCGCGCGCCCCCGGCTCAAGCCTCCTCGGGCGGGTAGAACGTCTCCAGCTCCTGGACCGTGATCATCGCGCCGCGCGACTTGTCGATGATCCGCTCGCCGCTGGCCATCAGCGCCTCGTAGCCGGGCGCCGTCGTGCGGTTGTTGCACGCCTCCAGGCTCTCCCACCAGACCTCGCCGACGTAGTCGGGGTCGAGGCCCTCGATGCGGCAGGAGCGCACGCGATTGGTGGCGAACTTGAGCAGGCCGCCGAGCTCCAGCGCGTGCGCGGCGTGCTCCTCCCGCCAGTAGCGCTCGAACTCCTCGGCGCTCACGTCCGGGCGGCGGTGCAGGATCGCGAAGCTGCGCACGGTCGGCGACGGGTCCGGGGCGCCCTCCCGCTGGAACTCGTCGAGCCGCTCGAGGACCATGCCCGTGTTGCGGGGCTGGTCGATGATGTTGTGGCCGCTCTGCAACGCGCGCTGGCCCTCCGGAATCTTGAAGCCGATCTCGGCGTCCTCGGGCGTGCGCCACCACAGCTCGCCCATCGCGTCCGGCTGCAGGCCCTCGACGGTCGACTCAAGCACGAGGTTGGTCCCGAAGCGGTAGACGGAGGGCACTTTCACGACGAAGCCGGAGTGCGTCTCCAGCCAGTAGCGCTGGAACTCCTCCGGGCTCACGTCCGGGCGGCGGTGCAGGATCGCCAGGTTGCGCGTGTTCACGATTCGTCCTTCCGCGTCGCCTTGCGCGACAGCGCCCAGAACAGTACGCGGATCCCGGGGATTTCGCCCACGAGAGGCGCGCATTATGTCCCCCGGTGCTAGGGTGGATCAGGGGGGAAATCAGGAGTACGGAGGAGGCCAGGAGCCATGAACGAACCGACCCTGTTGTCCCCGGAACGAGCCCACACATTGCGACGGCTGCTCCTCGCCCTCGCGATCCTCGCGGGGCTCGCGGCGAGCGTGTTCGTGCTCGCCTCGCAACCCGTCACGGACTTCCTGCGCGAGGGCCCGGCGCGCCTGCTTCCATTCGAGGGCGGCGCGGCGCGCGCCGTGCTCGGCATCGGCGCGGCGCTCGCCACGATCGTCGCCGGCGCCGCGCTCTGGCGAGGCGTTTCGATCGCCTCGGTCGTTGTCGCGGTCATCTCCGTCGGCGTCGGCTTCCTGCTCATACACGTGCTGATGACGGTTGCGATCGGGCTGTTCGCGCTGAGCGTCCTCGCCCACGTCGGAGGGCGGACCCCGCGGCTGCTGCTCGTCGAGGCCGGCCCGCGCCGCTACCCGCTGCGCTGGGCGGCGGGCGGCGTCGTCGTCGCCGCCGCGCTGGTGGTCGGTGGCGTGGTGAGCTACTGGCTCGCCTCGCCGCTCTGGGACGAGGGCACGATGCTCGACGAGGGCCTTGGCTTCGAGGTCGCCGGGATGCCGACGGCGAGCCCCACCGCTGCCGCCGCAGGGGCCGCCGCCACGGAGGCGCCAACTGCCACCGAGGCGCCCACGGAGGCGGCATCCCCGACGGCCACCGATGCCGGCGCCTCGCCCACCGCGGCGAGCGATACGGAGACGCCCACCGCGACCGCCGCACCCGCGACGCCGACGGCCACCGCGGCGCCCTCGGGACAGGGCTCGCTGATCTCGATGGGCGAGCTGATGGGGGCGGACTCGTTCCACACGGGAAGCGGCCAGGTCCTGCTGGTGCGCGCACCCGACGGCTCGGTGATCCTGCGCTTCCAGGACTACGAGGTGCGTAACGGGCCCGACCTGTTCATCTACCTCACGCCCGACCCCGGGGGTGACGTCTTCGCCGACGGCGCAATCGAGCTGAGCGAGATCCGGGCCACCCGCGGCAACGTGAACTACGAGGTGCCCGCCGACGTCGATCCCTCGACGTTCCGCGCCGCCGTGATCTGGTGCAAGGCGTTCGCCGTGCTGTTCGCGCACGCCGAGCTCGAGTAGCCCCTCCGGTTCCCTCTCCGCGAGGGCTCACCTTGCGGCCCCCTCCCCCCTGGCGGGGGAGGCGGGGGGTGAGGGGGAGGAGCTACGGAT
>VXOS01000172.1 GCA_009839925.1 Chloroflexota bacterium | reverse complement strand
GTAGGCGTCGTCACGGTAGAGCAGGCCGACGTTGTCGCCCCCCTCCTCGCGCGCGAGGGCCGCGAGGATCACGCCCTTCGCGACATCGGAGGGGGCGCTACGGAACAAAAAGTCGCGGTCGTTCGACGTCGAAAGCGCCGGGGAGGAGGCTGAGGGCGTGATCATCACGACGCCCGAGGGCCCGATCACGCTCTCCGTGACCGCGAGCGTGACGGTGCTGGAGATCGCGCCGACGATCGCCTGCACGCCCTCGACGTCCACGAGGCGGCGCGCCTCCTCGACGCCCTGCGTCGGGTTCACCTTGGTGTCGCCGGAGAAGAGCAGGACGTCGCGGCCGTTGACGCCTCCGGCCTCGTTGATGTGCTGGACGGCGAGCTCCACGCCGACGCTGACCACGTCGCCGAGTTCCGCGAGGGAGCCGGAGCGATCGGCGAGGTAGCCGATCCGCAGTTGCTCGGCCTCCTCGTCGCTGTCGCCGTCACAGGAGGCGGCGAGCAGTGCGCCGGCAGCGAGCAGCAGGAACGCCAGGGCAGCGGCGAGGTTTCGCATGCGCCCAGCCTAGCCGGATCGCGCGACCGCGTCTCACTCACGCTCGGCGGCGGGGCCAGTCCGTGTGCGCGCGGGCGTCCGTGACGCAGCTCCGGGGGATCGAGGGGTTCTGGAGCGTTCTGGGTAGAGGGGAGGCCGCCGCTTCCGGCGCGACGGCCTCCTGCCTCAATCCCCCGCCGACTGGCGACGGGGTTGGGGGGGCGTGCTAGCTCTCCGGCGAGGTGTCCACCCTCCGTCCGGAGTCGGCCACAACAATGGCGACGGTGTAGCCGAACAGCAGCGTGTCGGTGTCGGTGCCGCGGAGGTACTGGGCCTCGCGGTGCGGCCGCGGGCCGTAGTCCCACGATTCCCGGCCGGCCCGGAACGAGACTCGCACGTCGCTGCGGTCATCCCGGTAGCCGATGGTGAACGCCTCGTTCTTTTCGGATCGCGAGTTCGTTTCCGCCTCGTCGATCGGGGACGGGCGGACCGTGTGCGAGTCGTCATGGACGGAGTAGGCAGGGTGGTGCGAGAGGGGCATGGCGGCCATCGCGCAGAACAGGGCGACGATGGCTGCGAAGACCGAGCAGATCGCGACCAGTCTCCCGAGCTGCCTTCCGCAACTCCTGCTCCTTTCCCTCATCTCACACCTCCTGATTCTCAATCGGAGAGCGATGCCATGTATATTGTCCGACATTTGTACCGTAGTTGCACGTGATTTGTGTCAACTAACCGGGAACTCATAGCAGGATGTCGCGGCGGCTGCCCGGACTGCTGCTCAGACCCGCTCGATCGTCGCGGTCAGCCCGTGCGACTCGAGGCGGTCGCGGTACAGCTCGGCTCGCTCGAGGGGGCAGGCGATCACCTGGGCGCGGCCCTGCAAGTGCGCCTCCAGCATGATCGCGGTCGCGTCCCGCACGCTCAGCTCGGGCACCGAGGCGAGCAGCGCGCGCACCACATGCCCCATCTCGTTGACGTCGTCGTTGTGCAGGATCACGCGGTAGGGCGGCAGCGTCTCGTCGAGCGTGCGCTCGCGAGGCGCGGGGTCACGCACGGGCGTGGAAGGCGTCGGCGTGGGAGGCGAGGTCATCGAGTGTGCTCGCGACGCGCTGCTCAGTAGCTCCAGGTGATCGTGCGCCGCGGGCGTAGCCGCAGGATCACCTCGCCTTCGCGCGGTGCGTCCGGCAGCTCGTGCTCGGGCACGCCGCGCTGGCGGCGGCCCTCGCGCTCGATCGCGAGCCGCTCGTCATGGTCGCGCACGATCTCCAGGTCGCCTTGCACCAGCACGCCGCTCCAGTCGCCCGACTCCTTCGAGCCCGCGACCAGCAGCGAGCCGCGCGGGTTCGCGGCGGCGTTGCGCACCTTGCGCGTGTGCGCTGGGGTGCCGACGTAGACCACGTCGCCGATGCGGTAGTAGCCGAGGGCGACACTGTGCGGGTAGCCGTCCGCGTCGAGCGTGGTGAGCATGGCCCACTCGCTGCGGCGGTCCAGGTACTCGGCGATCTCGGGATCCTCGATCGTTCGCTCGTCCGTCATGGTTGCGGTCCGTCGGGTGCGCGCTGGTGGACGCGCGCAATCTGTCACGTCGCGCGCGGCTCGGCTACTCGGGAGCCGCGCCCACGCCGTTGATCTCGTCGATCACGACGAAGAGGTCGCCCGTCTGGTAGAAGTTCACCGCCACCAGGTTCGGCGTCAGTCCGCGCTCCGCCTCGCACTCGCGCAGCCGCGACAGCAGCACGTCCCGAGCGTTGAGCAGCTCCGCGTCCTCCGGTGTCGGCGAGATGTCCTCGATCCAGTGGTTGACCAGGAAGAGCGGCGCGTCCGCGGGGCCGCGGTTGGGCTCGCAGCTGAGGTCGTCCACGGAGTGGAAGGCGAACGGCGTCTCCTGCGTCAGTTCGAATCCGCGATGCAGCCACGGGACGGGTGCGCGGGCCGCGTTCTCCGTCATCACGATCAGCCGCTCGTTGCGCCCGACCAGCTCGCCCAGCGTCGGCCACGGCGTCGCGCGGCCGGGGTGCGCGTAGGCGTAGCGCTCGAGGCCGGCGTCGGCGAAGGCCGCCGCGATGTCCTCGGCGGGCGCCTCGTCCTGGATGAAGACGATCAGGACCTCGCCGGGGTTGCTTCCGAGGAAGCGGCGGATGTCCTGCAGCGCCTCGCGCAGCGGCGTCGCGCCAACCTCGCAGAAGCCGTGGCAGAGGTAGAGTTCGCGATCCTCGAGGGGTCCGAGCCCCGCGGCGATGCGCTCCCGCGCCTCGACGACCTCCGCGCCGTAGAGCTCGACCATCGCCTCGCGGTCCTTGCCGAGCAGCTCCGTGGCGACGCCGCTCAGCGAGGGGTAGCCGAACCAGACGTCGATCAGCAGCCCGCGAATGCCGCCCTCGAGCTGCTCGGCGATGCCGTCGCGGTGAGCGGCGAAGAGCCACCCCTCCTCCGAGGCCGCCGACATCGAGTTGTGCGTGGCGGCGAAGGCGACCTCGTTGAGCGGGCGGCTGCAGAGCGCGGCGTGGCCGTTGCAGACCGTGACCGGAGCGCCGTCGTCGTCGCCTCCGAACAGACCGAGGCCGGCGGCCAGCAGCGCGACGGCGGCGGCGCCCCCGGCGATCAGTGCGGCGAGCGCGGCGAGACGCACGACCGGGGAGAGTTGCGAGCGCAGGTCGGCGGAGGCAGCGGCGAGGTCGCTGGTGGTGGTCGCGCGTTCCTTCCAGAGCAGGCGCATCAGCTCCATCAGCCCGAGGTAGAGCGCGGCGAGGCCCGCGATTGCGACGGCGACGGTCACGAGGTCGTCCGTACGGAACAGCGCCAGCCAGCCCAGCACGACGGCCGCGATCGCGCGCACGAGCCTCCCGGCGTTCGACTGCGGCTCGGTCGCCAGCCGCCATACCCGCATCAGCAGCTCGCTCGCGCTCAGACCGGCGAGGCGCGAGCTGGAGGCGGCAGCCAGCACGAGGCCGCCAGCGCCGAGCGCGAAGCTCCACGCCCGCAGGTCGCCGAGGAACGCGTCCCACACGCCTGCCGCCGCAGCGCCCCGCAGCCCGCCGCCGGCGGATTCCTCGAGCGCTGCCTTGCCAATGTCGAAGGCGAGGATTGTCAGGGCGGCCACGATCGCGACCGCGATCCCGCTGCGCAGCAGCGCACGGCGCCGCCCTCGCGCGATCGCGCACGAGGCGGCGAAGGCGGCGAGCGCGAGCAGCGGCAGCGCCGCCGCCAGGAAGCGGATGGCGCGGGCGATGCCCAGCGTGGTGTCGACGTACTCCGAGTCCGCGAGCTCGATCACGGCGCTGTCGAGCGAGGGCAGCGCCTCGGCGAGCTCGGGATTGAATTGCGCGAGCGTCACCTCGACGGCGATCGAGGCGTCGACGAGCTGGAGCACGATTGGCTCGTCGGAGAAGAATGCGCGGTGCGTCTGCAGCAGCGCGGTCGCATAGAGCTGCTCGAACGCAGGGCTGTCGATTACCGCCTGCACGGCCGCCTCGATCAGCGGGCGGGCAGCGATCAGGCCGGGGTCGCCCTGCTCGATCAGCTCCTCGATGAGGAAGTTGGAGACGTAGCGCTGCACGTCCTCATCGTCGAGGGTGCGAACCGCGCGCTCGGTGAACCCCTCGCTGTCGACGAGGGCGTCCTCGGCCCAGAGTGCGAACTGCGCGGCAAAGAGCAGCAGCGCCCCCACGACGAGCAGGAGCCAGGAAGCAAGCGGCCTCGGCGCGGCGCGCAGCAGCCGCAGCGCGTCGCCCGCACGGCTCATCGCCGGCCCTCGAAGATCGGCCGCATCGGCTCCCTCACTCGCCGGGTCGCGCCGGCATGTGTCGCCGCTTCGCGGGGCACGGTAGCATCGCCCTCGAGGATGGCGCTCGTGGACGTGCTGCTGGAAGTCTCAGGCCTGGTCAAGCGCTTCGGCGGCCACGTCGCCGTCGACGGCGCGACGTTCGAGGTCGAGCGCGGCTCGATCAGCGGGCTGATCGGCCCCAACGGCGCTGGCAAGACCACCTGCTTCAACTGCATCGCCGGGGCGCTCCGCCCCGACGGCGGGCGCGTCGTCTTCGCCGGCGAGGACATCACCGGCCTGCCGTCGTACCGGGTGTTCCGCCGCGGCCTGACCCGCACGTTCCAGATCCCGCAGGAGCTGGGCGCGCTCACCGTCCTCGAAAACCTGATGGTGGTCCCGGAGGAGCAGGCGGGCGAGCGCATCCAGGAGAGCTGGCTGCGGCCCTGGCGCGTCGCCGCGCAGGAGCGCGAAATCGCCGAGCGCGCGCACGAGGTGCTCGCCGAGGTGGACCTGGGCCACGAGGCGCAGAACCGCGCCGGGAACCTCTCCGGCGGCCAGCGCAAGCTGCTGGAGCTGGCGCGCGCGCTGATGTCGAGCCCCAGCCTGATCCTGCTCGATGAGCCGAGCGCGGGCGTCAACCCGACGCTGACGTTGCGCCTGATCGAACGCATCCGCGCGCTGCGCGATCGCTTCGGCATCACCTTCCTCGTGATCGCCCACGACATGGACCTGATGCTGCGCCTTTGCGAGCGGCTGATCGCGATGGCCGACGGCACGGTGCTGGTCGCCGGCGACCCCCACGACGTGCTCGAGAACGCCGAGGTGCAGGCCGCTTACCTCGGAGCCCAGGCGCTGTGAGCGCACTGCTCGAGGTCGACGCCGTCCGCGCCGGCTACGGCAGCGTGATGATCGTGCACGACGTCTCGCTGCGCCTCGAACGGGGCGAACTGGTCACGATCATCGGGCCGAACGGCGCCGGCAAGTCCACGCTGCTCAAGGCGATCTTCGGGCTGCTCCCGGTCAGCGAGGGGCAGGTGCGCCTCGAGGGCAACGAGGTCACCGACGAGATGCCTTCGCGCATCGTGCGGCTCGGCGTCTCGTTCGTGCCGCAGACGGAGAACGTGTTCCCGTCGCTGACAATCCGCGAGAACCTCGCGATGGGCGGCTACCAGCGCAGCGGCGATGTCGACGATCGCATCGCCGAGGTTCTCGGGCTCTTTCCCGAGCTGGCGGAGCGCCCGGGCGCGCGCGCCTCGCACCTCTCGGGCGGGCAGCGTCAGGCGCTCGCGATCGCGCGGGCACTGATGCTCGACCCGAAGGTCTTGCTGCTCGACGAGCCGACGGCCGCGCTGTCGCCCGTGCGGCGCGGCGAGATCTTCGACCGCCTGCAAGCCGTGCGCGAGGGCGGGGTGGCGCTGCTGATGGTCGAGCAGAACGCCCGCGAGGCGCTGGCGATCTCGGACCGCGCCTACCTCCTCGTCGACGGCCGCAACGCGCACGAGCAGGCGGGCCCGGAGATGCTCGCCAATCCCGAGGTCGGCCGCATGTTCCTCGGTCTCGACAGCGCGGACGGCGAGGACGGCGCATGACGGAGATCCTGCAGCTCGTCCTCGTCGGCCTCGTCGTCGGCTCGATCATCGGGCTCGGGGCGATGGGGCTGACACTGGTGTACGGCGTCTTCAAGTTCGCGAACTTCGCGCACGCGGACCTGATGACGCTGGCGATGTACCTGGCGTTCTTTGTGTACGTGGACATCGGCCTGGTCGGCGGGCACATCGGGCCGTTCTCCTTCGGCTGGGGGATGATCGCGGCGGTCCTGTTCGCCTGGGCGGGCGTCGCGGCCGTGTCGGTGGGCGCGGACCGGTTCGTCTTCCGGCGGCTGCGCGCGCGCCAGACCGGCCTGCTCAATCTCGAGATCGCCGCGCTCGGCATCGCCATCGCGCTGCAGGCCGTGGTGCAGGCGATCTGGGGCTCCGCGCCGCTGCGCTACCACCACGAGATCCACGAGGCCTGGACCTTCGCCGGCGGGCTGAAACTCAAGTCCGACCAGTTGCTGTTCATCGTGCTCATGCCGGTGCTCGCCCTCGGCCTCTACGTGCTGCTGCACCGCACCCGCCTCGGCACGGCGATGCGCGCGACGGCGGACAACGCCCCGCTCGCGGAGGCGAGCGGCATCGATACCGAGCGGGTGCGGATGGCGACCTGGGTGATCGCCGCGGCGCTGACCGCCGTGGCCGGTGTCATGTTCGCGCTGCAGTCGCAGCTGCGCTTCGACGCCGGGTTCGAATTCCTGCTGCTGCCGATGTTCGCGGCCGTCATCCTCGGCGGCATCGGGAACCCCTGGGGCGCGCTCGTTGGCGGGCTGATCGTCGGCGTCTCGCAGGAAGTCTCGACAGAGTGGATCAACACCGGGTTCAAGCCGGCGGTGCCGTTCGTGCTGCTGATCGCGATGCTGATCGTGCGCCCGCGCGGGCTCTTCGGTTCGTCGATCGGGGGGTCGAGCTGATGCTGTCGCTCGATGTCCTGACGCCGCTCGCGGGCGAGTTGCCGCTGCTGGTCACCTTCAGCGGAGGCGTGAACTGGACGGTCGGGTTCCTCACCACGGCCGCGATCTTCGCAATCGTCGCGCTCGCGTTGAACGTGCAGTGGGGCTACACGGGCACGATCAACTTCGGCGTCGTGGCCTTCTTCGGCATCGGCGCCTACGTCAGCGCGCTGCTCACGCTCGACCCGCCGGGCCAGTTCGAGAACTACGTCGGCGGCCTCGAGTTGCCCGTCCCCGTCGGCTGGGTCGGCGGGATGATCGCCGGCGGCGTGCTCGCGCTGCTGGTGGGCCTTCCGACGCTGCGCCTGCGCGACGACTTCCTCGCCATCGCCACGATCGGCATTGCCACGATCCTGCGCAGCATCGCCAACACGCAGGAGGGCCTCGTCAACCGCGCGCGCGGCCTCAACGGCGTGCCGCGACCCCTCGAGGGCATGTCGCGGGATCTCAGCATCGACTACGACCTGGTGCTGCTCATCATGACCGGGCTGGCGCTGCTGGTGGTCTTCCTCGTGGTGCGCGGCGCGACCGCCTCGCCCTGGGGCCGCGTCCTCCGCGCGATCCGGGAGAACGAGGCGACGACGCAGTCCGTCGGCAAGATGACGACCAGCTACCGCATCCAGAGCTTCGTGCTCGGCGGCGCGCTGATGGGCCTCGCGGGCGCCATCTGGGCGCACCGCATCGGCACGATAGCGCCCGACTCCTTCGACAACCTGACGACGTTCCTCGTCTGGACGATGGTGATGGTCGGCGGCAGCGGCAACAACCGCGGCGTGATGCTCGGCGCGCTCGTCGTCGGCTTCGTCTGGTTCGGGCTGCCGCTCATCCAGGAGGAGCTGCCCGACTTCCTCGGGTCGCGCGTCTTCATGCTGCGGCGGATCGCGATCGGCCTGCTGATCGTCGGCTTCATCCTCGCGCGGCCGCAAGGCCTGCTCGCCGAGGAGCCGCGCGTCAGCCGCTTCGCGCCGCGGGGCGAGGGTGGCGGCGGCAGCGGAGGCGGAGGCAGCGGCGGCTGGCTCGGCGCGCTGCGGATGCGCCTCCGGGGCCGGCCGGGCGAGGGTGGCTAGGGAGCCGGCCGGCGATCGAAGGCCGGCGGACGTGAAGCGGGCGGCCCGATGGCCGCCCGCTTGCTGCTGTACCGGGTTCCTCCGGCTATTCGAGGCTGAACGGCTGGATCTCGATCGTGACGAGTTCGCCGCCACGGTAGCCGTAGATCTCCATGAAGCCAGAGGTCACGTCTCCCGCGGCGTTCCAGTCGATCGGAGTCGCCGCGCCCTCGTAGTTGATGTCGTCACCGTCACCCGCGGCCTCGAGCGCCGCCTCGATGCCGGCCGCATCCGCCACGTAGGTGGCGCCCGGAGGTCCGGCGATGCGCACGAGCTCGTCGCGGATCGCCTCGCCGTCGGTCGAGCCCGCTGCCTCGGCGGCGAGCGCGATCGCGATCACGGCGTCATAGGCCTCACGCACGAACGGCAGCGACGGCTCCGCCCCGTACTCGGCGACGTAGGCCGCGGTCCAGGCCTTGGTCGAGGCGTTGTCGGGGTTGCTGCTCGGCGCCGTGCCAACGACGCCCTCGAGGGCGTCGGCGCCGAGCTGCTCGATCAGATCTTCGCTCTTGTTGCCGTCGGTGAAGATGAAGCGCGTGAAGATGTCGTTCTCGATCGACTCGCGGAGGAAGACCTCGGTCTCCGCGAAGCCCATCGCCACCAGCACCTCGGCGCCGCCGCTCGCGGCCTGCTGCAGCTCCGCAAGGTAGCTGGGCTGCCCGTCGGCCGAGTAGGAGGCGAGGGTCGCCGTACCGCTGAAGTTCGCCGTGAAGACCTCGGAGAGGCCCTGGCCCCACGCGTCGTCGCGGAAGATCACGCCGACGTTGGTGTGGCCTTCGCTTTCGACCAGGTTCGCAAGCACCACGCCCTGCACCGCGTCCGACCCGGTGGTGCGGAAGAGGTAGCCGTCATCGTCGGCGTCGGTGAGCGCGGGCGAGGTCGCCGAGGGCGAGATGTGCGGGATGCCGCCCGGTCCGGTGACGCTGTCCGCCACCGCGAGCGTCGCCGTACTGGCGAGCGGCCCGACGATCGCGTGCACGCCCTCGACGTCCACGAGGCGGCGAGCCTCCTCGACGGACTGTGTCGGGTCCACGCGCGTGTCGCCGGTGACGTAGACGACGTCCTGCCCGTTGACACCGCCGGCGTCGTTGATGTGCTTGATCGCCAGCTGTACGCCGGTCTCGATGTCCGCGCCGTACTCGGCGAGCGGACCGGAGAAGTCGGCCAGATAGCCGATCTTCAACTGCTCGCCCTCGTCCTCGCATGCCGCCGCGCCCAGCGTGAGCACCGCGATCAGTGCGAGCAGTAGCGAGAATCGCCCCGGCGCGCTGAGCCAGAAGCCTCTCACAACGTCCTCCATCCTGTCCGTCGATCGTTATCGCTCGCCATTATTGCAAACCCCGGACTTGGGACCAAGAATCAACCGTCCAATCACCAAAGGATTGACCACATCTTCTTGGTGGATTCTCGCCCGCCCCCTCGTGGTCAACTCTCGAATGCCAGGTCCATCCAGCGGTGCTCGATGCCGGCGTCGAGGAAGAGACCTCCGCGCGCGACATAACCGAGGCGTTCGTAGAATGGCAGCGCGTGCTCCTGCGCGGCGAGCGTGATGCCGCCGTGGCTGCGCCGCCGCGCCTCCGCGTGCAGCGCCTCCATGATCGCTACGCCGTAGTGCCGGCCTCGCAACTCCGCGAGGACGGCGACGCGGCCGACGTGCGGGTAGCCGTGCGGCGGCTCGCCCGCGTGGTCCAGCAGCAGCCGCGCCGTCGCCACCGCTCGCCCGTCGAGACGGCCGAGGACATGCACCACACGCTCACTCATCCCGGGCGAGGCGGGATCGGCGTCGTAGTCGTCGATCTCCTCGTCCTCGGGGACCTGTTGCTCCTCGATGAAGACCGCGCGGCGGACCGTGGTCGCCTCGGCGAGCTGCGCCGATGTCTCGATCGTGAAGACGCGGAAGCCGGGAGCGACGAGGCGCTCGAACTCCTCGGCGGACTGGAGCAGCAGCTGCACCTCGACGGTGTCGAGCCAGCGGCCGTGCTTGTAGCCGGTCTCGCGCTCGACCCCCACCTCGTTGAAGCCGAACTCGCGCGCGAGGGCGCGACTGGCCTCGTTACCCGCCTCGATCCAGCCGACAAGCACATGGAGCCGTCGCGCCCGCGCCCGCTCGATCAGCTCCGCGAGCAGGCGGCGCGCGACGCCGCGGCGATGGAGCGCCGGATCGACGTAGATGCTGCATTCGCGCGTGAAGCGATACCCGGACTTGCCGCGGTACGGAGAGAGGTAGGCGAACCCGGCCACCGAGTCCGGCCCGACGGCGACGATCATCACCTCGTCACGGTGCTGCCCGAACCACTCCCGGCGGCGCGCGTCGCTCCAGGGCCACTCGTCCCAGTGCGCGACGCCCTCGACGATCTCGCGGTTGATGATGCGTTGGATCGCCGGCAGGTCGTCCGCGCGCGCGTCGCGGATCAGCACCTCGAGCGGCCTGGAGTCCGCGTGGTCAGTCACTGCCGTCGGCGCCTGCGGCGCGGAGGCGGTCGAGCAGCGCTGCGAGGTCAACGTGGGGCGCAAGCGGGACCACGATGCTGCGGCGCGGCGACTCCACGGTCCGCGAGACGTGGCCGTGGCCGGTCAGATCCTCGGCGAGCATCACCTCGCCGACGCCGAGGCGGCGCCTCTCGCCGCCGGCGATCTCGACCTCGAGTGCGCCGCTGGTGGTAATCACGAACTGCCGCCGCGAGGCGTTGTGCCAGTCCGGCTCGTGCTCCTCGGGCGCCTCCCGGAAGTCCAGCGTGTCGACGGGGAATGCGGATGAGATCCCGCCTTCGATCGGGATGTCGAGGTCCTCGAAGTGGGACTCGCCGTCGTCGCCGCTGTAGAGCCGCACGATCCGCACCATCAGGCGCTCCATTCCGCGGGCTGCGCCCGCCTCAGCTCGGGGAGTAGTTCATCGGAGATGAGCCGCATGCTGGCCAGCGAGTCCTCGGCGGGCAGGCCGGCCCAGTGCGTACGGATGATCAGCTCGGTCACACCCAGCTCCTCCCAGAGCGGGCGCAGCTGCTCGTAGCACTCCTCGGGCGAACCGAGCACGAAGCGATCGGACAGCAGCTCGTCGAACGGTGCGCTGAACTGCTCCTCGCCCGGCATCACATCGTCCTGGCCCCAGCGGGAGTAGTCCGCGTACTTCCCCCCGAGGGCGGGACCGGCCAGCCGTAGCGCCGTCTCGCGGTCCGGCGCGCAGTAGACCTCCCGCAGCGCGGGGAGCGCCGCGGGCGCGCCGAGGCCTGCCGCCGCGCGCTCCTCGCGGTAGAGCGCGAGCTGGCGCCGCACGGTCTCGAGGGTGGCGTGCGGGTTGACGAACCAGGCGTCGCCGAGGCGCGCGGCGCGCCGCACGGCGGCGTCGCTATTGGCGGCGATCCAGATCGGCGGGTGCGGCTGCTGCACGGGGCGCAGGTTCATGCGCACGCCGTCCAGCAGCGTGGTCTTGCTCTCGTGACTGACGGACTCCTCGGTCCAGAGCCGCTTCACCAGCGCCAGCGTCTCCTCGAAACGCGCGACGCGCTGCCCTCGAGGCACGCGGAAGGCGTCGAACTCGATGTCGCGGTAGCCGAGGCCGATGCCGAAGACGAAACGGCCGCCGCTGATCACGTCGAGCGTGGCGACGGTCTCGGCGACGTAGACGGGGTTGTGCAGGTTGAGCAGCAGGATGCCGAGGCCGACCGTCATCTCGCCGGCCTCGGCCTGCAGGCGGGCAAGGAAGGGCACAAGCTGGAGGCCCTGGTTGTCGCCCTCGTTGAGGTAGTGCTGGCCGCTGAACAGCGAGTCCCAGCCGGCGTCGCGGGCCAGCCGCACCATCGCCGCCTGCTCCTGGAAGGCGGCGACCATGTCGGTGTCGAGGTGCTGCTGGCTGGTCAGGAAGAGCCCGACGCGCATCGTGCCTCCAGTCGCGTCGCGGTCAGGCGAGGCCGGCTCAGCTCATGTACACGTGCTGGACGGCGACGCCCAGCCCCGAGGCCCGCGAGAGCCGCCCGTCGGCGGTCAGGATGGGCAGCGCGAGGGCGTCGGCGACGGCCACGTAGAACGCATCATAGGCGCTGACGTTGTGGCGGTACTGCCAGGCGGACCGCGCGAACTCGGCGTGCGGGAGGCGTTCAACCGGCCAGAACTCCAGATCGTCGATCGCCATCAGTGCTCGCGCCTCGTCGAGGCGGCCATGAAGGACGGCCTTGCGCAACACCGAGACCACCTCGACATCGATCAGTTCAGGCGCTGCGAGGGGGCCGCTCTCCATGGTGTCGGCGAGCGCGAGTCCGAGCGATGTCCTGAGGAGGTACTCGACGGCGACCGAGGCGTCGACGACGTAGCCCGTCACCCAAGCTCAGTCTCGCGTTCGGAGCGCTCCGCGACGAGCAGATCCGCGGCGGGGGTGCCGAGATAGGTAATGGGGCGCTCCGCGAGGCGGCGGCGCCACTCCGCCCTCGCCAGCTCGCGCTCGACGGCGTTGAGCACGGCGGCGCCGAGCGTGATGTTCTGCTCCTGCGCGTGGCGGCGCAGACGTTCGTGGAGTGAGTCGGGCACATTCTTCACCTGCAGGTTCGCCATGGCATGACGATAGCATGCTGTAAGCATGCTATCAAGCGCGGCAGCTACCCCCGGGGCGCCGGTCCGTAGACCGTGAACCCGTCCGCCGTGTCCTCGAAGCGCGCGTCCGCCGGATACGTCAGCACCGTGCGCATCATCATCGCGTCGCCGGCCGACCCGCCGACGCTCAGCACCACGGCGAGGAACGCCGCGCTCCCGATCAGCCCGTCCGCCGGCGCGACGGCGATGGCCGCCAGCAGCAGCACCGTCAGCCCAAGCGCCGGTGCGAGTCCAACCACCACGTAGCTGCTGCGGCCGAGGTAAGAGCCGGGCGCCGACGCGTAGAGCACGGGACCAAACCTCGTGCCCCACTTCGCACCGAACTTCGGCCGCGCGCCCAGCGCGACGAAGGCGACGCCGTGTGCCAACTCGTGCAGCACCAGGCCGCCGACCAGCCCCAGGGCCAGACTCCCGAGGTCGAGGCTGATCGAGGAACTGCCGGTCGCCAGGTACTTGATCGCGATCGCGACGTTCGCCGTCACGACCATCGCGACGAGGGAGAGCACGAAGAGCAACACGATCACCCGACGCCGCACCTGGCCGAGATCCCAGCGGCCGATCTCTTAGTAGCCCTCCGGCAGCGTCGCGGCCACCTCGAACCCCGGTCCGGCTAGCCGGCGACGGCCGCGTGCGCGCCCTCGGCGGCGGTCGCCGTCAGGTCGGAGATGGAGGCGACGCCGTCGAGGTCGCCGCAGAGCGTGTAGAGGCGGTCGGTCGCGTCGGCGCTCAGTACGCGCTCGCAGCAGTCGTGGAACTTGGCGCGGAAGTCGGGCTCCGGGATCGGGGAGCGTGCTCCGCCGGTGCCGATCGCCTCCTCGACACGCCAGTCGTGGGTCGCGCCGTCGCGGGTGGCGATCTCGACGCGCACGGCGAGGCGCTCGTCTGACTCGCGCGGCACGCCTGGCTCGATGCTGACGCCGGGCATCAGCGCCTGCACGGCGGCCTCGGTCGCCTGGCCGTCCTCGAAGTGAGTGAGCCGCAACGCGCCGTCGTGCACCGCGCGGGCGACGCAGTACTGGATCGAGAACTTGCCCTCGAGGCCGGTGCGCACCTCCGGGCGGTCGATGTGCGGAATGCGGCTGGGGTGCGCGAGCACGCGCACCGACACGATGTCCTCGGGGGCGATGTCCTTCGCCGAGACCAGCGCCCGCACGGCGTCGATCGGCGCGTGCGTGCTGCCGCAGCAGGGGTAGGGCTTCACGCCGACGCCCGGCTCGACCACCGAGAGCGGGTCCGCCCACTCCCCGAGCACGCGCGATGCGTCGTACGTCCCGGCGCCGTTGTAGACCTCGAAGAAGCCCATCTCGTGCTCGAAGGCGCTCTCTCCCGCCGTGAAACCCTCGCGCGCGAGCAGCGCGGCGAAGGCGCCGTTGCGCGAGGCGTGACCGACGTGCAGCGGCTTCGTCATCGTCCCGAAGTTGGCCTTGAGGCCGCTGGCGAACGAGGCCGCGATCGAGAGCGCCGTCGCCGTCTCCTCCTCGCTCAGCTGCAGCAGCTTGGCCGAGGCAGCCGCCGCGCCGAAGACGCCAAGCGTGGCCGTGGGGTGCCAGCCCTTGTCGTAGTGGTGGAAGTTGACGGCGAGCCCGATCTTGCACTCCGTCTCAAAGCCCGCCACGTAGGCGAGCAGCAGCTCGCTCCCGCTCGCCCCGTACGCCTCGCCGAGGGCGAGCAGCGCGGGCACGAGCGGCGCCGAGGGGTGTCCGCCGAGGACGTCGTTCACGTCGTCGAAGTCGAGCGCGTGCGCGGCGACACCGTTGACAAGCGCGGCGCTGAGCGGCCCCGTGCGCCGCCCGAGGCCGAGCAGCAGGCACGGCCCCTCCTCGCGGTCCGCGCCCGCGGCGGCCATCGCCAGCCGCGGCGCGGCCTCCCGCGATCCGGCGATCGCGCAGGCGATCGCGTCGGCGATGCCGAGCTGTGCCCAGCGCACCGCGTCGCCGTCGAGGTCCGTGCGGTCCATTGCCGAAACGGCCGCTGCGAGGTCTCGCGCGAGGGTCATGGTGGGCCTCCGTCCGTGCGGCGCCGGACTCGGCGGTTCCGCGCGCCATGTACAGGCGATTCTACGACCTCGGCGCGCCGGCGGAGCCTGCGCCGCAGCCGGGCTAGAATCGCGGCCGGAGCGCAAGGGGGGCGTGATGGCCGAGGCGCAACGGGCGGGGCCGCTGGCCGGCACGCGCGTGCTCGAGTTCTCGCAGATCATCGCGGCCCCGCTCGCGGGCATGCTGCTCGCCGACATGGGCGCCGACGTCGTCAAGGTCGAGTCGCCCAACGGCGACCGCACGCGCCGCAGCGGCAGCATCGCGCCCGGCACCAGCAAGCGCTTCCAGTGGCTGAACCGCGGCAAGCGCAGCCTCGTCCTCGACCTCGAACGGCCCGAGGCGCGCGAGCTTGTCTACGAGCGCCTGTTGCCGCGCTTCGACGTGGTGATGAACAACTTCCGGCTCCACGTCGCGCGCTCGCTCGGCATCGACTACGAGACGATCGCGGCGCACCGGCCGGACGTGATTTACGCCCGCATCACCGGCTTCGGCGCGAGCGGTCCGCTCGCCGACGACCCGGCGATCGACCTGATCGTGCAGGCCTACTCCGGAATGATGGCCGACGAGGGCCGGCTCGACGCCGAGGGCACTCCGATCGGCACGCAGTCGATGTGGGTGGCCGACCTGATCGCCGGAGTGGGGACCGCCCTCGGCGTGGTTGGGGCGGTGCATCACCACGAGCGCACCGGCGAGGGGCAGCTCGTCGACGCCTCGCTGCTGCGCGGGGCGATGGCCGCGATCGGCAGCTCGGTGATGCGCGAGCCGGTCTCCGACGCCGTCTTCTCGATGCCCGCCTTCGAGCGCGTGCAGGCGCTGATCGAGGACGGCGCGAGCTTCGCCGAGGTGACCGGCGCCTGGGCTGACGGCAGCCCGCTGCGCCAGCTGGGCGCGGTGCGGCGGCTCTACCAGTCCGTCTACATGGCGAAAGACGGCCCGCTCGTCCTCGGTGCGACCTCGCCCGGCCATCGCGAGGCGATCCGCGGCGTGCTCGGCACGCGCGACGAGGGCGGCGACGACCCGGACTTCGACCCGCTGGACCCGCGGATGCTGGCCGAGATCGAGGAACTGCGGAAGGAGCTCGCGGCGCTGATCCGAGCGCGGACCGTCGCCGAGTGGGTCGAGGAGTTCCGTGCCGCCGGCGCGCCGGTCGCCCCGATGCACTTCTCGCCGCAGCTTGCCGACGACCCGCAGGCCGCGCCGCTCCTTGCCGAGATCGACGACCCGATCACAGGCGAGCAGGAGCAGCTCGCCTCGCTGTTCGAGATGTCCGCCACGCCGGTCCGGGCCGCGGGCCCCGCGCCACCCCTCGGCCGCCACGGCGCCGAGGTGCTGCGCGAGGCGGGGCTCAGCGACGCGGAGATCGAGGCGCTGCGGGCCTGTGGCGCAGTGGGGTCGCCCTGAGCATCGCTTTCGTCATGTTCGGGGCATAATCGATTGGCGAACCTGGGGCACCGGCATGTGCGATTCACGAGTATCCGAGGGCGAAGAACACGCGGACAAGGATCCCGAGGTCGCTGCTCGCGAGCGGGCCGTGGATCGCTTCCTGCGGTGGCGGGCCGATTGGAGGCCCACCGGGATGACCAGGGAGGAGATCCTCGCGGCACGTCACGAGGGACACCGAATGTGAGCGAGCGGACCTCACCGGAGTCGGCGGTTCACAAGACGGCAAGGAAGCGAGCATGAAGGTCGGACTGCGCGTGCCGATGTTCGGCTGGCGGGCGACGCCCGATCACATCGAGGCGCACGCGCGCGCCGCCGAGGCGCACGGCTTCGACTCGCTGTGGGTATCCGACCACGTCGTCATGCCGCGCCAGCACGACAGCGAGCACCGCGCGCCCTTCAAGGTCGAGGAAGCCTTCCTTGAGCCGCTCGCGACGATGGCCTTCCTCGCCGCAGTGACCGAGCGGGTCGAGCTCGGCGTCTCCGTGCTCGTCGTGCCGATGCGCCAGCCCGTGCTGCACGCCAAGATCCTCGCCAGCCTCGACCACCTCGCGGGCGGTCGGGTGATCCTCGGCGCGGGCATCGGCTGGGCGCGCGAGGAGTTCGAGGTGCTCTCGATGCCCTGGGACCGGCGCGGGCGGCGCACGGACGAGATGCTGCAGCTCTACCGCGCCTTCTGGACCGGCGAGCCGGTCGACTTCGGTGGCGAGTTTCACCGGGTGGACGGCTGGATCTCGCGGCCGGTCCCGCCGCGGCGGCTGCCGATCTGGATGGGCGGCAACAGCCCGCAGCAGTTCCGCCGCGCCGCCCGCTGGGGCGACGGCTG
The DNA here is from genome assembly GCA_009839925.1 of Chloroflexota bacterium. Classification (GTDB taxonomy): domain Bacteria; phylum Chloroflexota; class Dehalococcoidia; order UBA2979; family UBA2979; genus VXMT01. Next base: position 22,630 of record VXOS01000172.1, on the reverse strand, counting down.
GATCTCGCGAGGCGCTGAGGCGCCGCTGCTGCGCAAGCACATCGGCATGCTCCACGAGGCCGCCGAGGCCGAGGGCCGTGACCCCGCCGAGCTGACGGTCGCGATCCACTCGCACGTCGTGATCACCGCCGACGGGATGGAGCAGGCGGCCGAGGGCCTGGCGGCGCTGCGCGAGGTCGGCGTTCAGCACGCGTTGACGACCGTCGACTTCCGCGAAACGGACCGTGTTCCCGAGCTGATCGAGCGCTTTGGCCGGGACCACCTCGCGGAGCTCCAGCAGGACTGATTCGCCCGCTGCCGCAGGAGACCTCGCGGGTATCGGGTGGGCGTGAGGGGGTGCGATGACGATAGTCGGGGTAGACGGCTGCAAGGCAGGCTGGTTCGCAGTCCGCATCGACGGCGGTGACGAGGGCGACTACAACTTCGGCGTGTTCGCAGAGATATCCGACCTTCTGGAAGAGTGGAGCGATGCTTCGCTGATCCTGATCGACATTCCGATCGGCCTGCCGAACTCGGGCGACGGTCGTGCCTGTGACGCCGAGGCGCGCTTGAGGCTGGGCAGGCGGCGTTCCTCGGTGTTCACGCCGCCCGGCCGAGAGGCGCTGAGGGCGGATCTCCACGACCACTCCCACAAGCGAGTGTCGGATGTGAACCGCGAAGAGACGGGCAAGGGGCTCTCGATACAGGCATTCGGGATCGTCCCGAAGATTCGTGAGGTGGACGAGTTGCTTCGGGAACGAGGCGCTGATGCGCGTCCTCGAATCCGCGAGGTCCACCCGGAGGTCTGCTTCTGGTCTCTCAATCGCGGCAACGCGATGCAGAACAGGAAGTCGACGAAGGCTGGCCTGGAGGAACGACTGACCGTGCTGCGACGGCTTAGCTCGCGCGTGGACCTTGTCTACAACGCGACTCTGGAGACGTTCCTCCGCAAGGAGGTCGCTCGTGATGACATCCTCGACGCGACTGCCGCCGCTGTCACGGCGGTCCCGCACGAGCACGGCATTGGCAACCCGTTGGCTACCCTGCCCGTCGAGCCGCCCCGCGATACCTTTGGCCTCCCGATGGAGATGGCTTACCGAGTGCTCTGACGCGTCGGCATCTTGCTGGCTCAGTACGCGCCCTGCGTCTCGAACACCCGGCGCGGGTTGGTGACGAGCATCTGCTCCAGGTGGGCCTCGCTGATGCCTCGATCGAGCATGGCGGGCGCGATCACGTCCGGGATGTAGGTCGAGGTCCAGTTCGGGTTGGCCTGGCGCAGCGCCTGCACCTGCCCCCAGTGGATGCAGCACATGCTGTCGTGCGAGAGCACGATGCGGTCCGCGTAGCCGTCGGCGCAGAGCTCTGCGATCACCTCGATGCGGCCCTGCGAGTCGTGCCAGTCCGGGCTGCCGATCTCGATGCCGAAGTTGTCGGCGCCAATCAGGCTGCCGGCGTCCATCAGTTGGCGGTAGAAGTCCGGCGTCGGCTCGTTGCCCTGGTGCCCGATGATGGTGCGCGAGAGGTCCACGCCCTCCTCGCGGAAGATGCGTTGCTGCTCCAGGCCAAACGCCTGCGGCATCGCGTGCGTCGTGATCGGCACGCCCGTGCGGCGGTGGGCGCGCGCCCCGGCCCGCAGCACGGCCTCGTTCACCTCGTCCATCGTCATGTGCGAGGCGAGCTTGATGATGCCCGCGCGCACCGAGGTTTCAGCGATGCCCTGCTCGATCTCGCGTACGAAGGCGGCGGCCAGCTCGTCCGGATCGCGGCCGTGCCAGTAGAGCGGGACGTTCCAGTACATCCCCGTCGCCACGACGATGTTGACTCTCGTCGAGGCTTGCACCTGCTCGATCAACGCGATGTCGCGTCCGAGGTTGGCCGGTGTCACGTCCACGACGGTCCCGACGCCGCGCTCGTCGAGCTCTGCGAAGCGCGTGGTCGCGGCCTCGAGGCAGGCCGGGGCATCGTTGAGTTCGGGCCAGTTCGCGAAGACGTCCGTCCCGCCGAGCGAGATGTGCTCGTGCATGAAGGTGCGGCCGAGCTCGGAGGTGTCGACCGGGCCTCGGGCGGTGTTGACCGTGGGCATCCTGTGGCTCCTCTCGCCGTCGCGCTCGCTTCGGGCCGCAGCATAGCGCGCGCGATCGGGCGTCGGCCCGGTCCGCACCGGGGTCCGGACCTACAATGGAGGGTGGAGGGGTGCCCGAGTGGTTTAAGGGAGCGGTCTTGAACACCGTCGCAGCGCAAGCTGTCGTGGGTTCGAATCCCACCCCCTCCGCCAATCGCTTCCGCCTCGTCCGTCGCGGCACGCAGATGTATGGGGCGCTATCTTCTACACGAGGAGTTGGAGTCAGGAGGACATGGCGATGCCCACGCGCGGACCCGCCGAAGAGACAGCTCGCCTCGGCGACGAGATCTACGAGCGGGACATCCGCTCCGAAGTCGAAGCGACCCATCATGGTGAGATCGTCGCGATAGACGTGGAGAGTGGAAGCTGGGCGATTGCCGACAGCGTCCTCGGGGCAGCAGAGCTTCTTCGGGAGCAGTGTCCGGGTGCTACGAATGTCTGGAGCGTGCGGGTCGGGCATCGGGCGCTCTACAGCTTCGGGGGCAGCTCGGTGCGGAGCACCGGGTGATCGAAGGCGCTGTCAACGCCGCCTACGAAGCGGTCGTTCCCATTGCCGTGAGCGGTCCAGCAGGTCGGGTTCGGGACGTCGAGGCCGTGATTGACACCGGGTACAACGGCTTCCTGACCCTGCCGCCGGTGCTCGTGGCGGAACTGGGATTGCCCTTCGTGTCCAACGGCCAGGCAATCCTGGCGGACGGCGGAGAGGCCACCTTCGACATCCATAGCGTCACGGTGCTCCTCGACGGCCAACCCAGGGACGTGGATGTCTACGTGTCGGACACCGCGCCGCTCGTCGGCATGCGGTTGCTCGATGGTCACGGCGTATGCATCGAGGTCGAGAGCGGCGGCCGCGTCGTTATCGAGCGAGGGACTACGGGATAGGAGGAGCGCGATGGCCGAGGGAGTCGATACGCTGGTCACGCCGCAGATGCGCGAGGCGCTCGACGTCTGGAGCGAGCCGTCGTGGTCGCTGCCGATCGAGGCGTCGGACATCCGCCGCTGGGCGATCGCGACCTACTACCCGGAGAAGCCGCCTCGCCTGTTCTGGGACGAGGAGTACGCGAAGACGACGCGCTGGGGCGGGATCATCGCGCCTCCCGAGTTCAACCCCTTCGCCTGGCAGATCGACACGCCGACGGGGCGGCAGTTCTGGGAGGCGGACAACAACCTGCCGCGCCCCCAGACGCCGCCCGACCCGAACGCGCCCGGCCAGCACGGCATGAACGGCGGGCAGGAAGACGTCTACGGCGTCCCGATGCGTCCCGGCGATCGCATCGCGGAGACGTTCGCGCTGACGAAGTGGGACGAACGCACCGGCCGCCTCGGCCTGACGCTGTTCACCTACACCAGCATCCGCTGGGAGAACCAGCACGGCGAGCTGGTGCGCCTGCGCACCTCGATCAACATCCGCTACTAGGCGGCGTCGGGCGACGCCGCAGCCCCCTCACCCTCGCTCTCTCCCGTCAGGGGAGAGGGAATGGACCCCGGCGCTGGTGTAGCATCGCCGCGGGCTCGCGCGGAGGCGCGAGGCGGCGCTTGGAGGAGGCCGGCTGATGGGGACGCCACCTACCCAGGACGAGGTGCTCGGCTACTTCGACTCCCTGAGCAACTGGGGGCGCTGGGGGGATGACGACCTCCTCGGCACGCTCAACCTGATCACGCCGGAGAAGCGCAGACAGGCCGCCTCGCTGGTGGAGGACGGCGTCAGCGTCTCCTGCTCGCGCCAGATCCCCTTCCCCGGCCCGATGGCGATGGGCGCCGCCAACCCGTTGATCCACATGGTCCAGACCGGCGAGCGCTACGCCCTGGGCGACAACCCGGGCCACCCGCTCTTCCCCGGCGTCGAGATGCTCGAGTGGGCCGCCGAGCACGTCGCCTTCGTCTTCCACGGCCAGGTGTTCACGCACATCGATGGCCTCGCCCACGTCTTCTACCAGGGAAAGATGTACAACGGCCGCCCGGCTGCCCTGGTCAAGGCCTCCGAGGGCGCCACCGTCCAGACCTCGGACGTGCTGAAGGACGGCATCATGAGCCGCGGCGTGCTGCTCGACGTCGCCCGCGTGAAGGGCGTCACCACGCTGGAGCCCGGCGACCACGTCTTCCCCGAGGACCTCGAGGCCGCCGAGGAGGCGCAGGGCGTGCGCGTGGAGCCGGGCGACGTGCTGTTGCTGCGCACCGGCTACGGCGCGCAGGTCGACGCCGCGGCCGCCGCAGGCGAGCCGCCGCCGGCCGAGCACTCCGGCTACAACGCGGCCTGCCTGCCCTGGATCCGCGAGCGGGACGTCGCACTGCTCGGCTCGGACGTGATCCAGGACGCGACGCCGCCGGGCGACTTCCCGAAGACGATGCTGCCGGTGCACCAGGTCACGCTGGTGGCGCTGGGCCTGCGCCTGATCGACAACGGCCACCTCGAACGGCTCGCCGAGGCCTGCGCGGAGCGCAACCGCTGGGAGTTCTGCCTGACGCTGAACCCGCTCCGCCTCGCGCGGGGCACCGGCTCGCCCGCCAACCCGATCGCGACCTTCTAGCCTCGAGGCGGCATGTCGCCGGAAGCAGCAACACCCGACCGCGAGCCGTCGGCGATCTACGCGATCGCGAGCGACTACGTCGATCGGCTCGCCGCGCTGCACCCCAACGCCGCGACCTCGATGGGCATCCCCGGCCACGAGGAGCGGCTGACCGACTTCTCGCCCGCCGGCCACGAGGCGCGGACGGCGCTCGATCGCCAGACGCTGAGCGCCCTCGAGGCGGCGGAACCGGAGGGCGACCGCGACCGCATCGCGCGCGAGGCGATGTCCGAGCGGCTGCGGCTCACGCTCGAGCTGGATGCCGCCGGCGAGCACTACCGAGGCCTCAACATCCTCGCCAGCCCGTTCCAGTCGATCCGGCGCGTCTTCGATCTGATGCCGCGGGCGACCGAGCAGGACTGGGTGCGGATCGCGCGGCGCATGGCGCGCGTGCCCGAGGCGTACAGCCGCTACCGCGACACGCTCGACGAGGGCATCCGCCGCGAGCGCGTCGCGGCACGGCGGCAGGTCGAGGCCTGCGCCCTGCAGGCCGAGGTCTGGAGCGGCCACGGGGAGGGCGCGACGAGCTTCTTCCACGGCATCGCCGAGGAATTCGCGAGCTCCGGCATCGACTCGCCGGGGCTGGCGGCGGAGCTGCGCAACGCCGCGGGAGGGGCGAGCGGCGCCTGCGCCGCCTTCGGTCGCTACCTGCGCCAGCGCTACCTGCAGCTCGCGAGGCCTCGCGACGCCGTCGGGCCGGATCGCTACGCCCTCGGCGCGCGTGTCTACAACGGCGACGCGTTCGACCTGCACGCGACGTACGAGTGGGGCTGGGAGGAGCTGCGCCGCATCGAGGGCCGCATGGCGGAGGTCGCCGAGCGGATCCTGCCCGGCGAGGGTGTCGAGGCGGCGAAGGAGCTGCTGGAGACGGACCCGGAACGTGCGATCGAGGGCGTCGACGCCTTCCAGCGCTGGATGCAGGAGCTGCAGGACTCGACGATCGCCGAGCTGCACGGGCGGCACTTCGAGATTCCCGAGCCCGTGCGCCGCATCGAGGCGCTGATCGCGCCGCCCGGTGGCGCGCTGGCGATGTACTACACGGGGCCCTCGGAGGACTTCAGCCGCCCCGGGCGCACCTGGTATCCGACGGGTGGCAAGACGCGCTTCCCGCTCTGGGGCGAGGTCTCGATCGCCTACCACGAGGGCGTCCCGGGCCATCACCTGCAGATCGGGACGACGACCTGGCTGGCCGGGCTGCTCTCGCGCTGGCAGCGGCTGATCGGCGGCACCTCCGGCTACGTCGAGGGCTGGGCGCTCTACGCCGAGCAGCTGATGGGGGAGCTCGGTTACCTCGACAACCCGGACCATGAGCTGGGGATGCTGCGCGCGCAGGCGCTGCGCTGCGTGCGCGTCGTGATCGACATCGGCATGCACCTCGAGCTCTCGATCCCCGAGGGCGAGGCGTCAGGCGGCTTCCACCCCGGCGAGCGCTGGAACGCGGCGCTGGGGCTGGAGTTCCTCGAGCAGCGCAGTCACTTCCCCGCCGACTTCGTCGCCAGCGAGGTCGACCGCTACCTTGGCCTGCCGGGGCAGGCGATCAGCTACAAGGTTGGCGAGCGCGCCTGGCTGGAGGCGCGCGAGGCGGCGCGCCGCCGCCTCGGCGACGCGTTCGACCTCAAGGCCTTCCACGCGCGCGCCTTCGAGCTGGGCCCGATGGGCCTCGCGCTGATGCGCCGCGAGCTGGGCGGAGGCTGACGGTCCGGGGAGCACCGCGCCGCACGCGTCGCCCCGGCGGCGTATGATGGCGCGGCGAAGCGCCCGAAGCGGCGAGGTCCGGAGAGGACGAACGGCGCGCCGATGAGTGAACTGCTGTACGAGAAGCACGACGGCTACGCGATCTTCACGCTCAACCGCCCGGAGCGGCTCAACGCCCTCGGCGGTGGGGTGATGGAACAACTCAACGAGGCGATCGAGGATTTCAACGCCGATCCGAAGATGCGCGTCGGAATCCTGACCGGGTCCGGGCGCGCGTTTTGCGCGGGCATGGACCTCAAGGAGGCCGCCGATCGCGCCGCGAGCGGCGACGCCGTCGGCGGGGTTCGCCCCGAGGGGCGTGTGGAGCTGATGGGATTCTCGCGGAGTCCCAAGCCATTCATCGCCGCGATCAACGGGCTCGCCGTCGGCGGCGGCTGCGAGATCGCTCTGGACTGCGACATCCGCATCATGTCCTCGGACGCCTACGTCGGGCTGTTCGAGCCGAAGCGCGGGATCATGGCGGGCTACGCGATGCATCACCTGCCGCGGGTCGTCGGCTCCACCGCCGCCGCCTACATGCTGCTCACCGCCGACGCCATCGAGGCCGATCAGGCCCTCGAGTGGGGCGTCGTCAGCGAGGTCGTCGAGCCGGAGCGGCTGATCCCGCGTGCCGTCGAGATCGCACAGATGATCGCCGAGAACGCCCCGCTCTCCGTGCACGGCACCAAGGCCGAGATCCAGGCGTGGCGCATGGCGAGCATCGACGACAACTACCGGCTCTACCAGTGGATTGACGCGGTCGTCCTCGACTCCGAGGACGCGCGGGAGGGGCCGCAGGCCTTCGCGGAGAAGCGCGACCCCGTCTGGCAGGGGCGCTGAGGCGCCCGCCGCGGCGAAGCAGAAGCGCGGAACACCGCAAGGCAGACAAAGGGGGAACCATGCCTGACGCGTTGTACGAGAAGCGGGACTTCTACGCGATCTTCACGCTCAACCGGCCCGAGCGGCTCAACGCCCTCGGCGGCCAGTTGCGCGCCGAGATGGCGGAGCACGTCGACGACTTCAACGCAGATCCGAACATGCGGGTCGGCATTCTCACCGGTGCGGGTCGCGCCTTCAGCGCGGGCATGGACCTGAAGGAGGCCGCGGACCGCGCCAACACCGGCGAGGGCGTCGCCGGGCGTCAGACTGGCCAGGTGCCGCGACTGGTCTACTCGGGTAGCCCCAAGCCGTTCATCGCGGCGATCAACGGGCTCGCCGTCGGCGGCGGCCTGGAGCAGGCGCTGGACTGCGACATCCGGATCATGGCCTCGAACGCCTACGTCGGGCTGTTCGAGCCGCGGCGCGGCATCATCGCCGGCTACGCGATTCACCACCTGCCGAGGATCACGAACCTCTCGGCCGCCAACCACGTGCTGCTCGTCGGCGACCGCGTGGAGCCGGAGCAGGCGTTGCAGTTCGGCATCGTCTCGGAGGTCGTGGACCCGCCGGAGCAGTTGATGCCTCGTGCGATCGAGTTGGCCGAGCAGATCGCCTCGAACGCGCCGCTCTCGGTGCAGGCGACGAAGGCGATGATCCAGGCCTGGCGGATGGCGAAGATCGACGACTCCTACCGCCTCGGCGCGTGGCTGTCGCTGCCGGTCGTCAACTCCGAGGACATCAAGGAAGGTGCGCGCGCCTTCGCCGAGAAGCGCGACCCGAACTGGCAGGGGCGATAGCTCCCGGTCGCTAGGCCCACTCACTGGGCCGGTGCACCTCTCTGCCCGAGGGCAGAGTGACCGTTGGCGGGAATTGGCACGTCCGAAGTTGCGTGCTCCGCAGCACGTGGTGCCGGGAGGCGGCCCTGACCAGCGCGGAGCTTGGCCGGGCGGTGGGGGTGCACAAGATCACTTCCACACCGTGCTCGCGGGCGAAGAGCAGGGGCTTCTCGAGATCGCTGTCGTTCGAGACGACGACGGCCGCATCGAGCGAACCGCCGTAGGTGTCCCGCAGCAGATGGGCGGCGAGGTTGACGTCGGAAGCCTTCTCGCGCGTTCGGTGAACCTCGATGCGGTCTCGCAGCGAGCCATGGGTGGGGCGCGCCATGACCCTGTCCTGGCGGAACTTCCCGAGTACGACCTCGACACCCGAGGAACGGAGGGCGTCGAGCAATCGTTGTTGCCTCGCCGGAGCACCCTTGTCGAGAGGCATCGGGTGCACGTTCGCGGTGAAGTAGTAGGTATGCTCGATCGTCAGGTCCGGAAGCAGGGCGCCCCACAGTGCCGTGAAGTCGAGCCACTTGAGCGGAGGGTTGCGACGAAGCAAGGAGTGGTAGAGGTTGAATCCGTCGACGTAGGCGTGAACCGGCATGCGTTCCCGAGGCCATATGTGCGAAGACCCCCGCGCTGGGGGTCTCCGGCTTGACCGCCGCAGCAGTCAAGGATTTCCTCTGCCATTCTCCATGCTGACAAGAGTTTGTCAACAGCTTGAGTCCCCCTCCAGATCCCTGGGTCAGCGCGGGCCGCGGGGCATGCGATCGGCGTGCCAACGTTCACAGCAGCCGAGCGGTAAGCCATGATCTGGCTGAGGCGGACCGCGGCTGTCGCCCTCGGCATCCTCCTGCTGCTGGTGCTGCTGGGTACGCTCATGCTGCAGAGCGTGAACGCCACCCTCCTCAACCCGGACTTCTACATGGACCAGCTCGAGGACGCGGACGTCTACGCCTTCGTCATGGACAACGCGCTCTCGTCGGCCGTCGACGAGGCCCGCGACCAGGAGCCCGGCGACATCGACGTCGATCTGCGCGCGAACCCCGTCGAGGCGTCCGGCCTGTCCACCTCCGGGATCGTCGAGGCCGTGCAGCGCGCCCTGTCTGCCGAGGACCTCGAGGCGCTGGTTGCCCCCTCCGTCCGCGAGGTCGCCGGGTACGTCACGGGCCGCAGCGACACGTTCACCATCGACCTGCCCCTGGCAGAGACGATTCGCGACCTCGTGGACGAGTTGCTGGCGCTGATGCGCGAGGAGGATGTCTACGAGCGACTGCTCGAACTGGAGCTCGAGCCGCGGGTCGACGAGACGGCAGGCCAGGCGGTGGATCCTGATGACGACGCTCCCCGCTGGGTGCAGCAGCTGTTCGGAAGCGACGACCAGGGGAACAACCGGCTCGCCGAGGTCGTGACAGGCGCCCTGACTCCCGAGTGGTTCGCGACGCAGGTCGAGCATGTGGTGAACGAGTTGACCTCCTACCTTGTGGGCGACACGGAAGATTTCGAGTTGCGGATTCGGCTCAGCGACGCGCTGGTGGCGGCGGCCGTCGAGGACCTCAAGTCCGTCCTGCACGAGGCCGACGCCTTCGACTTCGTGTACACGGACATCCTCGACCCGACCGTGGAGGACAACCTCGACGAGACGATCACGCTGCCGTACGGCGTTGAGGTCGGGCGCGACGAGGTCAGCGAACTGCTCCGTCAGGCCGCGCCGCGACCCTGGGTGCAGCAGCAGGCCGACCTGCTCATCGACGACGTGAGCGCCTACGTCACGGGGCGGTCGGAGGGTTTCGCCACCTCGATCTCGCTGGTCGAGCGCAAGGAAACGGCTGCCGGTCTGCTGACCGAGCTCGCGGTCGCCAGGGTCGAGGAGTCCGTGCGGGGCCTCCCCGCATGCTCGGCGGACGCCGAGGCTGGCGCGATCGCCGCCCTCGGGGGCGGGAGGATCCCGGACTGCCTCCCGCCGGGAGTGCCGGTGGACGACCTGCTCGTGGACGTGCGCGCCGCCATCACCGAGGCGATTCCGCCGCTCGTGCTGGGACCCGTCCCGGACGCGGTGACCTACTCGGACTCCGATCTGCGGCTGGAGCTACGAGAGGCCGGCGGCCCGGACGCTCTTGCCGCGCTCGACGACGTACGTGAGCTGCTCAGCGAGGGCTGGAGCTACAGCGCTGCCGACCTCCGTGCCGACCTCGCCTCGGAACCGGATCTGCTGGACGGTCTGGACCGGGTGCGCGCGTTCGTGGCGGATGGCTACGTCCACACGCCCGATGATCCCTCGGCGAGCGGGCTCGGCGTGGTCCTGGACGAGCTGCATGAGGTGTCGAGCGACTTTCGCGGCGGCGAGCGCGCTGCCTGGCTGATCGTGGCGGTCCTGCTCGTCGCGATCGGCGCACTCGGCGGAACGAGCTGGTCCGGCCGGGTGGTGTGGGCGTCGGGCTCCCTGCTCGCCGCCGCCGTGGCGATCCTGTTCCAGTTCTGGCCGGTCTACGAGGTCATCTCGGGCGGGCTGGCCGAGCTGGCGCGCGAGGAGATCGCGGCGCAGTCCAGTGAGGATCTCGGGGACACAGCACGCCTCGGCGCCGAGAAGCTCGTCGACCTTGTCGAGGGGGCCGCGGACGACTTCGCCGGGGGCGTCCGGCGCCCCGCCTTCGTTGTCGCGGCGATCGCGCTGGTCGTGCTCCTCGCGGCGGTCTTCAGCGGGCGGTTCATCCGCCCGGACCGCACGCTGCAGGAACAGGCGCTCGACGGGCGCTGAGGCTGCTTACGGACCCGCGATCACTCCCGCCTCGCCCAGCCGGACGATGGCGTTGCGCACGGCCTCGTCCGGCTGGCTCTGGTTGATCTCGAAGGTGCGGGCGGCCGTCGCGGGCAGCCGTCCGGCGAGCCAGGCGAAGTCGACATCGCCGAGGCCGGGCGCGCGGTGATCCTGCAGGCCGTCGACGTCGTGGAGGTGGGTGCCCAGCAGGCGCTCGCCCAGCAGATCGAACCAGGCGCCGAGTTCGACCAGCCCCAGACGGTGCAGCACCTCGGCGTGCCCAACGTCGTGCCAGTACCCGGCCGCCTCGCGTGGGTACGGCGCAAGCAGGTCCACCATCTCCTCGGGCAGCGGGATCTGGTGGTAGCGCAGGCGGCATTCGAGGCCGAGCGCGATGCTCTTCGGCTCCGCGTACGCCACCAGCTCGTCGAGCGAGCGCCGCGCCTGCGCGAGGTACGGGGGCGCCTGGAGCGCTCGCTCGCGGCGCGCCTCGAAGATCGCCTGCTCCCAGCCGTCGCCCGCGAGCTGCCATCGCGGGTACATCTCGCGCAGCCGCGTCGCGGCGCTGATTGCCCGCTCGCCCACCGAGCCGAGGTGGACGACCACCGACTGCGCACCGGCTTCGGCGGCGACATCGACCGACCGCTGCGTGTAGTGCACGGCCAGCTCGCGCTCGTCCTCGTCGGTGGAGGCGAGATTGAGGCCGCGGTTCCAGCCCCGCCGGGGGTCGCGCTCCAGCGGCGCGGGGGCGTGCACGGCCGTCACCGGCAGGGTCGCGTGCCCGAGGATCGCACCGATCTGCTCGGCGTCCATCGAGTGGTTGATCTCGATCGCCTCGTAGCCGAGCTCGGCGGCACGCTCCATGAAGGCGCCGAGGTCGCGTTCGAAGCGCGGCTGCACGGCCCACATCGTGCTCAGGGCCAGCAGTGGCCGCTGCGCGGCGCCGTCGGAACCCGGGGCGCTCATCGCGCCCCCTCGGCTTCAGGGTGTTTGGGACTCACGCTGTTGCGCGCTCCTCAACTATTTCCTCTAGCTCGCGCTGCAGGTGCTCAAGCACCTCGTCGTAGGGGAAGGAGCCGACCAGCTCCGGGCCGCGCTTGAGGTTCACGGCCACGGGGCCGCACCAGAGGCCGAGGTCGGCGTCGTCCGTCTCGCCGGGGCCGTTCACGCGGCAGCCCATCACCGCGATGGTGACGTCGTGCTGCTTCGCCCAGGCCGTGATCTTGCGCACGTCCTGCGCCAGCTCGATGAACGCCTCGTTCTCCACGCGGGAGCAGGAGGGGCAGGAGATGATGTTCAGTCCGTCGTCGAGCACGGTCGGCATCGAGCGGAAGCGCCCGGACTCGATGTCCGCGAGGATGCGTCGCCCGGCCTCAATTTCCGTGCCCTTGTCCTCGAACGGCAGCGTCAGCGAGACGCGCACCGTATCGCCAATGCCCTCCGGGACCAGTTGCTCGAAGGCCAGTCGCGTCTTGATCTCGCCTTCCGGCAGCATGCCCGCCTCGGTCACGCCGAGGTGCAGCGGCACGTCCGGGCGCTGCGACGCGAAGCGGCGGTTGCCCTCGACGACCTTGCGCCAGTCCGAGTCCTTGAGCGAGACGACGTAGCGCTCGAACCCGATGCTGTCGAGGATCTCGCAGTGCTCCAGCGCGCTGGCGACCATCGCGCCCACGTCGTCGTCGCCGTGGGCCTCGATCTGCACGGGGTCGACGGAGCCGCAGTTGACGCCGACCCGCAGCGCGCAGTCGTTCGCCTCGGCGGTCTCGGCGATGAAGGCGACCTTGTCGCGCACGGGCTTGTCGCGCTCGTGGTGCCAGAGGTGGCCGGGGTTGTAGCGGATCTTGTTGACGTGCGGCGCGACGATGGTGGCGAGGCGGTAGTTCTCCTGCAGGTCCACGGAGAGCGTCGCCGTCGTGCGGGCGCGCACCTCGGCCAGCGCCTCCACGTCCTTCCGGGAGTCGACGGCGATGCGCACGAGGTCGGCGCCGGCCTGCTGCAGCAGTTCGACCTGCCTGACGGTGGCCTCGATGTCCTGCGTCTTGGTCGCGGCCATCGACTGCACGGCGATCGGTGCGCCACCGCCGATGGTGACCGGCCCGACGGATACGCTGCGGGTCTTGTTGCGAGCCACTAGCCAGCCTCCATCACCCCGATCGTCGGGGGCAGCCGGGCGGCCTGTCAACCGGGCCGCCCTCGCGCGCCGAGTTGCGCTCGCCGCAAGGGCTTCGCCGGCCAATGACTCGCTAGCGGAACAGCGAGTCCCCGCTGGCGATGCGCGCGATGTCGGCGAAGGTGATCACGATCGCCAGCGCGATGAAGGCGACGAAGCCCACGAGGTGGACCAACGCCTCCTTCTCGGGCGCGATCCGCCGCCCGCCTCGCAGCACCTCGATCAGCAGGAAGAAGATCCGACCGCCGTCGAGCATCGGCAGCGGCAGCAGGTTGAGCACGCCGAGATTGATCGAGAGCAGCGCCGCCAGCATCAGCAGCGGCGTGACGCCTCCCTCGCGCGCGACCTCGCCCGTGGTCTGGGCGATCCCGACCGGGCCGGCCACGGCCGGGCTGTTGCCGCCCTTGATCCAGGAGACCAGCTCGTTCCGCGCGAGGATCATCGCGTCGAGCGTGGCGCGCGCGCCCCCGGGGATCGACTCCCACGGAGGTTGCGAGACCGTCTCCGTGAACGGCACGCAGCCCTCGCCGCCGACGAACGTGCACTGCGAGCGGATCGTGATCCCGGTGGGGCCCTGCCCGCTCGGCGGCGTCCAGCGCGGCTCGACGCGCAGCGTCTCGAACACCTGGCCGCGCCGCACGACGACGTCGATCTCCTTGCCGAGGTTGAGGCGGATCAGCCGGCCGGCGGCGGCGACGTTCTGCGCGTCGCGCCCGCCGACCTCGTAGATCACGTCCCCGCTCTCGAAGCCGGCGGCCTCCGCCGGCGCGCCGGGCACGACCTGCTCGATCACCGCCCGGCCGATCGACTCCTCGTGAGGAATCGTGAAGGCGACGGCGAAGAGCAGCACCGGCAGCAGCAGGTTCACGACGGAGCCGGAGACCAGCACGATGAAGCGCTTCCAGCGCGCCGCGGCGGCGAGGGAGCGCGGATGGTCCGGATCCTCCTCGCCGAGCAGCCGCACGAAGCCACCGAGGGGCGTCCAGTTCAGCGAGTAGACGGTCTCGCCCCACTGCCGCCCCACGATCCGCGGCGGGAAGCCCACGCCGAACTCCAGCACCCGGATGCCAAACAGCTTCGCCGTTGCGAAGTGCGCCAGTTCGTGCGCGACCACGAGCACGACGAGCACGCCGATGAAGAGCAGCATCGAGCTGACGGCGTCGGGCGCGAACCACCAGGCCACGGCCAGCGCGACCGCGATGGCGACCAGGGTGTTGAGGGCGCGCGGGATGCGCGGGCCGCCGCGATCCGGGCCTGGTTCGCCGGCCGGAACGTCCATGCGGTCGCTCATCGCGTGCTCAGCGGATTCCGGCGGCCACGCGCTCGTTGACGAAGCGCTGGCCCCACGCCTCGGCGGCGATCAGTTGCTCGAGGCCGGGATCCGTGTCCGCCTCGTGCGCATCGAGCGCCTCCACCAGCAGCCGGGCGATGTCCGTGAAGCGGCAGCGGCCGGCGAGGAAGTGCTCGACAGCGGACTCGTCGGCGCCGGACAGCATGGCGGCCGAGGTGTCGCCGCGCCGCCCCGCCTCGAGCACGGTCGGCAGCGCCGGGAAGCGCTCCGTGTCGACCTCGCTGAAGTTCAGCGTCCCGCGCGCGGCGAGGTCGAGCGGCGGAGCGGGCTGCTGCGGGGCGCGCTCCGGGTAGGTGAGCGCGCACTGGATCGGCAGGCGCATGTCCGGCTCTCCCAGCTGCGCCTTAATCGAGCCGTCGGCGTAGGTCACCATCGAGTGCACGATGCTCTCGCGGTGCTGGAGGATGTCGACGCGGTCGATCGGGATGTCGAACAGCCAGCGCGCCTCGATCGCCTCGAGGCCCTTGTTGAAGAGCGTGGCGCTGTCGATCGTGACCTTCGGGCCCATCTGCCAGTTGGGGTGGATCAGCGCCTGCTCCGGCGTGACGCGGTCGAGCGCGTCCATGTCGTAGTCACGGAACGCGCCGCCCGAGGCAGTGAGAGTGAGCCGATCGACGGTCTCGATCGGCTCGCCCCAGAGGCACTGCCAGATCGCCGAGTGCTCCGAGTCGATCGGGCGCAGCTCCGCGCCCCGATGCTCGTTCGCCTCGAGCGCGGCGCGCACCACGTGCCCGCCGACGACGAGCACCTCCTTGTTGGCGAGGGCGACGATCTTGCCCGCCTCGAGGGCGCGCAGCGTCGGCTCCAGACCGAGGCGGCCGGCCGTGGCCACGACCACGATGTCGACGTCGGGCCGCACGGCCAGATCGTCCAGCGGCAGCCAGGCGTCGCGGCCGAAGTCGGAGGCGAGGTGGTCGGCCTCGGCGCCGGGGGCGGCGCAGGCCGCGCTCGGGCGGAACTCCTCGATCTGCTCACGCAGCAGGGAGACGTTCCCCCCGGCGGCGAGGGCGGCGACGCGGAAGCGGTCCGGGAGGCCGCGCACGACGTCGAGGGTCTGGGTGCCGATCGAGCCGGTCGAGCCGAGGATCGCGAGGCCGATCGCGGTCATACGGACCTCCAACCGGACGCCGGGAGCGGGGTCGGGCCGGTGGCTAGAGCCACTGCAGTATCCAGTATAACAACGGCCCCGCGAGCAACTGTGAGTCCATGCGGTCGAGCAGCCCACCGTGCCCCGGCAGCAGCCCGGAGCTGTCCTTCACGCCGATCCGCCGCTTCAACGCGGACTCCAGCAGGTCACCCGCCTGCGCCGCGATCGGCAGCAGCAGCGCGATCGCGGCGATCGTCACCGCCTCGCTGTCGAGGTCGAGCGCGAGCAGCAGCCCTACGCCCGCGACGGCCCCGGCGAGGAAGCCGCCGATCGCGCCCTCGCGCGTCTTGCCGGGCGAGATGCGCGGCGCGAGCGGGTGGCGGCCGAGCCACTTCCCGACGGCGTAGGCGCCGGTATCGGTGGCGATGGTGACGCCGAGCAGCACGATCAGCCAGCGCTGGCCCTCGGGCTCCCCGCGCAGCAGCAGCCAGTGCGCACCGAGGACGCCGACATAGGCGACGGCGCCGAGCCACCAGGCCTCGCGCAGGCGGCGCGGGCCGGGGCCGGGGCGGAGCAGGCCGTAGAGCGCGATCGCGGGCAGCGGCAGCAGCGTCCAGAGCGGGAAGCCCTCGGCGGCCTGGCGCATCCAGAGCGCCACGAACGCCGCTGCGGCGGCCGCGCCGAGCGGCTGCCAGAGGGGCCGCGTGCCCGCGGCGGCGATGAACATCTCGGCGGCGGCGGCGGCGAGCAGCAGCGAGATGGCGGCGGCGAAGACGGGCTCGGGCAGCGCGATGACGAGCGCCAGCAGCGGCAGCCCGATCGCCGCCACGAGGACGCGCGTTCGCAGCATTGGTCAGGCGTCCGGGTGTGCGTGCTCCGCCTGGCGCTCCGGGATCAGCCCGAAGCGGCGTCGGCGTCGGCGGTATTCCCCAAGCGCCTCGTCCACGTCCTGCGGGCCGAAGTCCGGCCACAGCGTGGGGGTGAAGTAGTACTCGCTATAGGCCGATTCCCAGACCAGGAAGTTCGAGAGCCTGCGCTCCCCCGCCGTGCGAATCAGCAGATCCGGGTCGGGCAGGTCCGCGGTCGCGAGGCGGCTCGCGATCGCCTCGGCGTCCACCTCGCCTGCGGCGACGCCGTCGGCGATCAGTTGCCGGACCGCGCCGACGATGTCGGAGCGGCCCCCGTAGTTGAAGGCGAGGTTGACGGTGATGCGGTCGTTTCCGGCGGTCCGGGCAACGGCGCTCTCTACCTTCCGCTGGAGCGTACCCGGGAGCGGCGAGAGGTCGCCGATGTGGCGCAGCCGGATGCCCGCCTCGTCGAGCGAGTCCAGCTCGCGGTCGATGACGCGGCCGGCGAGGCGCATCAGGTAGTCGACCTCGCCGCGCGGGCGTCCCCAGTTCTCGGTGGAGAAGGCGAAGAGCGTGACGATCGGGACGCCGTGCTCGCCGAGGCGCTCGACCACCGCTCGAATGCGGTCGGCGCCGGCCCGGTGGCCACGCTGGCGGCTCAGTCCGCGCTCGCGTGCCCAGCGGCCGTTGCCGTCCATGATGATGGCGACGTGGCCGGGCAGCGTCTCGCCGGGGAGACTCGCGACATCGCTTGCGGCGGGCTCAACGACCATGCTTGCTGGCCCCCCGGCCTGACTTACGGACATGCGGCGTCACCCTGGTTCGCTCCATGCCCCACGTCCCGCACCGTATCAGGTCAGTTCCCCTCGCGGCACGGGTCGCCATCAGAAGTCCGTTGATTCCGCCGGCCTGCCGCCGCAGCGTCCGCAGGCGGCCCTGCGGCGGCTCTAGATCTCGAGGAGCTCCTGCTCCTTTTGCTGTCCAATCTCGTCGATCTGCTTCGTGTGCGCTCCGGTGATCTCCTCGACGTCAGTGAGCGCGCGGCGCTCCTCGTCCTCGGACAGCTCGCCCGCGCGCAGCGCCTTGCGCAGCTCGTCGATGGCGTGGCGGCGGATGTTGCGGACCGCGACCTTGCCTTCCTCGGAGCGCGCGCCCACCAGCCGCACCAGCTCGCGGCGGCGTTCCTCCGTGAGCGGCGGGATCGGCAGCCGGATCGTGGCGCCGTCGTTGCTGGGCGTGATGCCGAGGTCGCTCGCCTGGATCGCCTTCATGATCGGCTGCAGCGCGGACTTGTCCCAGGGCTGCACGGTGACGAGCGTGGGATCCGGCGCGGCGAGCGTCGCGAGCTGGTTGAGCGGCATCACCTGGTCGTAGTGGGACACCTGAAGGCGCTCGACGATCGCGGTATTGGCCCGGCCCGTGCGCACCGCCGCCAGCGTCTGGCGCAGCGACTCCACCGCCTTGTCCATGCGGTCGTCGGCGTCGAGCAGAACCTCGTCGACGTCCACCGCCGCCTCCTCCGGCCGGACGAACGCGCGCCCGGCCCG
Organism: Chloroflexota bacterium; assembly: GCA_009839925.1. Lineage (GTDB taxonomy): Bacteria > Chloroflexota > Dehalococcoidia > UBA2979 > UBA2979 > VXMT01. Next base: position 4,764 of record VXOS01000172.1, on the reverse strand, counting down.
TTCGTCGCCCGCTCCGCTACCCGGCCGGCGACCCTCCGCCGATCTCGTAGCGGATGAAGCGAGAGACCCGGATGTTCTCACCCGTGGCCGAGATCGTGTCTTCGACAAGCTGCTGGATGGTCTTGCCCGGCTCCTTGATGAACGGCTGGCTGAGCAACGCGCGCTGCTCGCGCTCGCCCTCCGGCACGTCCTCGGGCAGGTCGTCGACAGCGACCGTGTCCGGGTTCATCGCCGCGACCTGCAGCGCGACGTCGTGCGCCAGGCTGCGGAACTGCTCGGTGCGCGCGACAAAGTCCGTCTCGCTGTTCAGCTCGACGAGCACGCCGATGCGCCCGCCGGCGTGGATATAGGACTCGATCACGCCCTCGCCGGTCGTGCGGTCCGCGCGCTTCGCGGCGGCGGCGATGCCCTCCTCGCGCAGCAGCGAGCGGGCGCGATCGAAGTCGCCCTCCGCCCGATCGAGTGCGCGCTTGGCGTCCATCACGCCGGCGCCGGTCTCCTCGCGGAGCCGCTTCACATCCTGGACTGAGACCACAACCGCTCCCTTGTCGTGCTGTACCTGTCGGGTCACCTGCCGGGGCGGCAGGCTTCGTTCGCTACTGTTCGGCAGCCTCGGTCGCTGCGCCATCCGGGGCTGGCGCCGCCGGGGCGGGGGCCTCTGCGACGGCGACGGCGGCCTCGGCGGCAGCTTCGGCGGGCGCGGACTCCTCCGCGGGCGGCATCATCGCGACCGAACCCGCGGCGGCCGCCTCCTGCTCCACCTCGCTGTACGCGCGTCCTTCGAGGACCGCGTCGGCGACGCGCCCCGTGACCAGCTGGATGGCGCGGATCGCGTCGTCGTTCGCCGGGATCGGGAAGTCGATCAGCGTCGGGTCGGCGTCCGTGTCGCACATCGCGACGATCGGGGTCTTCGTGCGGTTCGCCTCGCGGACGGCGATGTCCTCGAGCCGCACGTCGATGACGAAGAGCATCCCCGGCGGCCGCTCCAGCGTGCTGATGCCGCCGAAGGCGCGTTGCATGCGGTTGAACTGCTTCTCCAGGCGCAGCCGCTCGCGCTTGGGTAGCGTCTCGTGCTCGCCGGAGGCGATCCGCACCTCGAGGTCGCGCAGGTACTCGATGCGGCGCGAGATGGTGGCCCAGTTGGTGAGCGTGCCGCCCAGCCAGCGGTTGGTGACGTAGGGCATCCCGCAGCGTTCGGCCTCGGCGCGGATCACGGCGCGGGCCTGCTTCTTGGTGGCGACGAAGAGCACGGTCTGGCCGGCGGAGACGGTCTCCCGCACCTGCTGCAGCGCTTCCTCGAAGCGCCGCACGGTCTGCCCGAGATCGAGGATGTGGATGCCGTGCCGCTCGGTGTAGATGAACGGCCGCATGCGCGGGTTCCAGCGCCGGGTCTGGTGCCCGAAATGGACGCCGGCCTCCAGCATCTGCTTCATGGTTGCGGCTGCGCTCACGTCACTCCTTCGGCGCGTTGCGCCTCGTACCCGCGGGCGGGCGACGGCCCGCCGCATGCCTCTCGCGACGGTGTCTGCGAGCCATCGAGTATAGCCACAGCCCCGGCGCAGGGGCTACCGCGCGAATTGGCACGAGCTGATCGCCCGCTTGTGGCCGGATCAGCCCTTACGTACACTGACTCGCACGCCGCGGGAGCGTCTTCCTGCGGCGTTGCCGTGCGACCGACCACGCGAAGGCTCCCCATCGTGCCCACCTACGACTATCGCTGTGACGAGGGCCATCGCTACGAGAAGCGCGAGCCCTTCGGCTCGCCCGCGCAGCAGCCGTGCGACGAGTGCGGGGAGACCGCCCGGCGTGTGATTCACGCCCCGCCCGTCGTCTTCAAGGGCTCCGGCTGGTACAAGACCGACAGCCGCTCCACCTCCAAGCGCGCCCCCGCCACGTCCGAGGGCGACGACTCCGAGAAGTCCGACCGGGTGCTCGCCGCTGAGGCCGCAACCAATGAGCGCGAGGCCAGGAAAGAGTCCGTCGCCGCGCAGAAGAAGGCGGAAGCCGCGAGGAGCACGTCGGGCGGCTCGAGCAGCTCCGGCGACAAGAGCAACTAGGCGCCGCGAGACCCCCGATGCGAGCCGTCGTGCAGCGCGTCGATCGGGCGCGCGTCACCGTCGATGGCGATCTCAGCGGCGAGATCGGCCGCGGCCTGCTCGTCTACGTCGGCGTCGCCACAGGCGACGGCGAGGCGCAGGCCCGCTGGCTCGCGAAGAAGGTCGCCGAGCTGCGCATCTTCCCCAGCGATACGCGCCCGATCGATCGTTCGCTGCTCGACGTGCGCGGCGAGGCGCTGATCGTCTCGCAGTTCACGCTGCTCGCCGACACGCGCAAGGGCCGCCGCCCCTCGTTCTTCGAGGCTGCGCCACCGGAACAGGCCGAGCCGCTGGTCGCCGCTGTCTGCGAGGCGCTGCGCGACCTCGGCGTGACGGTCGCCGAGGGCCGCTTCGGCGCGATGATGGCGGTCGAGAGCACGAACGACGGCCCGGTGACGATCACCCTCGACAGCGAGGCGTAGGCCGACCGCGGCTCGCTACTCCGGCAGCAGCACAGCCTCGCCGCGCGCGACCAGCTCCTGCAGGCGGTCGGCGGTCACGTACGCGTCCGCGTCCTGCGAGCTGTCGAGGACGGCGCCGGGCAGCTCGCCGCCCTTGTGCGCCGCGCTGAGCTGCGCGTGGACCTCGCGCGTGCGCTCGCCCTGCGCCTCGCCGCCGCGCGCGAGCGTCGTCCCGAGGTCCGGCAGCAGCGTCACGAAGTGCACCGCCGCGCCGACCCCCTCGAGGGCATCGCGGTACACCTCGGCCAGTGCCGGGTCGATGACGTCGCAGATCGCGACGGCGTAGCGCGTCGCGATCGCCTCGCGGGCGACGGCGCAGGCGGCGCGCGCGCCGAGCCGCAGCTGCTCCTCGGCCTGTGCGTCGCCGTCCCAGGGACGGCGGTAGCCGGCGCAGACCCAGCGCCGCAACTCGTCCACCTCGATCAGCAGCATGCGGTCGAAGCGCTCGCAGATCGCCCCGGCGACCGCGCTCTTGCCCGCCCCCGGCGGACCCGAGATGACGATGACCTGGTTCATGCCGGCTCCACCTCCAGCGAGATGTCGAGGGCCGGCGCGGAGTGCGTCAGCGCCCCGACCGAGATCAGGTCCACACCCGTGGCCGCGATCTCGCGCACGGTCCCGAGGTTCACCCCACCCGAGGCCTCGAGCACCGCGCGTCCGGCGGCCGCCTCGACGGCCTCGCGCATCGCGGCGACCGGCATATTGTCGAGCATGACGATGTCCGCGCCAGCCTCGATCGCGAGCAGCACCGTCTCGACATCGGGCGCCTCGACCTCGATGCGGTGGGTGTGCGGCGCGCGCTCGCGCGCCTCGGCCAGCAGCTCGGGCAGCGCGACCCCGCGCGCGGCGGCGGCGGCCAGGTGGTTGTCCTTGATCAGCACGCCGTCGGCAAGAGTGTCGCGGTGGTTGTGCCCGCCGCCGGCACGGACGGCGTAGCGCTCCAGCGCGCGGAGCCCCGGCGTCGTCTTGCGCGTGTCCGTGATCCGCGCCGCTCCGCCCTCGGCGGCGCGCTCGACGAAGGCCTGCGTCAGCGTCGCGGTACCGCTGAGCCGCTGCAGGAAGTTGAGCGCGACCCGCTCGCCCGAGAGCAGCGCCGCAAGCGGCCCGGCGAGCGTCGCCACGACCTGCCCGGCCGCGACGGCGTCGCCGTCGGCGGCGAGCGCATCGAGGGCGACATCGCCGCCGAGCTGGCGGTAGACCTCGCGGACGAGGTCCAGCCCGCAGAGCACACCGTCCTGCTTGATCAGCAGCGCGCCGCTCCCGGACTGGTCCGGCGGCACCGTCGCCTGCGTCGTCACGTCCTGCAGGACGCGGTCCTCGGCGAGGGCGCGCGCGACGGCGTCGCGCAGCGCCGCGGCGTCCGGCGGTCGCAGCCCCTCCGCCGCGCTGTTCACGCGACGGCCTCCCGGCGCGCGTACTGCAGCACGGCAGTGACGAGTGGCTCGATGCCGTCGAGGATTGCGACCGCTCCCACCTCGCGCAGCGCGTCCTCGCTGGAGTCGCCGCCGCGCACGCCGCAGGCGGGCAGCCCGGCGGCGTTCGCGGCCTCGATGTCGGCGACGTTGTCGCCGGCGTAGACGGCCTCGCCCGGCACGATGCCGAGCCGCTCGCAGGCGAGCAACAGGCATTCGGGCGCGGGCTTGGGCAGCCGCACGTCCTCGCGGCCGACGAAGACGGCGAAGCGCTCCGCCGCGCCCGTGCGCTCGAGGATGGCGCGCACGACCTCGCGCGAGTTGGAGCTGACGACGCCCGCGAGCAGGCCGGAGCCTTCGAGCGCCCGCAGCGACTCGCGCACGCCGGGAAGCAGGCGAGTCGCCGCGATCGCCTCGCCCTCGTAGCGCTCGATGATCGCCGCGGCTCCGCGCAGCGTCTCCTCGAGGGCGGCTGCGGGGAGTGCGCCGGAGGCCGCGACCCGCGCGTAGAGGCTGACCGTGCCCGAGCCGAGCGCCGCGCGGGGAACGCCGCGCTCCTCGTACCAGGCCAGCGACTCGCTCCTGGCGTCGCTCCAGCGCACGTGCGAGCCGAGGTCGGCGAGCGTGTGATCGAAGTCGAACAGCAGGGCGCGCACGCCCGGGAACGGCGGAACGAGGTCCGAGGTCACGGCATCCGCCTCGCGCGCCACGAGGCCTTCGCGCGACCCTCTCCTCGGGACAGCGCGCGCATCCCCTCGGGTCCCCTCTCCCCGAGGGAGAGGGTCAGGGTGAGGG
>VXOS01000164.1 GCA_009839925.1 Chloroflexota bacterium | reverse complement strand
CCCCCCCCCCCCCCCCCCCCCCCCCCCCCCCCCCCCCCCCCCCCCCCCCAGGCCGCAAGAGACCAAGGAGACCCGACGGCGATGTGGACGCGCCCGTTCATCGTCCTCTGGCTCGCGATGTTCGTCGCGATGATCGGCATCGCGCTGATCTCGCCGCTGCTGCCCGTCTTCGTGCGCGAGGACCTGGGCGGTCCGGAGATCGCCGTCGCGATCGCCTTCGCCGGCGTGACCGTCCCGATGATGGTCTTCTCGCCGATCGTCGGGCGCCTCGGCGACCGTTTCGGGCTGAAACCGTTCGTTGCCGGGGGCTTCCTGCTCTACGGCCTGGCCGCGTCCGGCTACCTGATCGCGGGCAGGTGGGAGCACGTCGTCGGCTTCCGTGTGCTCTCCGGCGTCGGCGCGGCCGCGATTTTCCCGATGTCGCTCGCCTACGTGGGACGGCTGGCGCCGCCCGGCCGCGAGGGCGCCTACGTCGGGGCCTTCGCCGTCTCGCAGGTGATCGGCTTCGGCACCGGCCCCCTGCTGGGCGGCGTGATCCGCGACGCCGCGGGCGTGGACGCGGCCTTCGCCACGCTCGTCGTGCTGCTCGTCGGGACCGGCGTCGCGACATTCCTGCTGCTGCCGCCGGCGCAGGGAGATTCGGGCGACCGCGCGGCCGGCGAGGAACGCGATGCCGGGCCCACACCCGGGGCGACGCAGCCCGGCGCGCGCCAACCGACGCGCTCCTGGCTCCAGCTGCTCCGCTTCGCCCCGGTCCAGGCCGCGTTCACGGTGCAGACCATCTTCGGCCTCAGCTGGGGCGCGGGCGCGACCTTCCTCGCGATCTACGTGATCAGCGAGGACGGACTGGGCACGGGGAGCGCGACCCTCGTCGGCCTGCTGCTTGCCTGCCGTGCGCTGATCGGCGGCATGCTGCAGCCCTGGTTCGGCCGCCTTGCCGATCGCATGAGCCGCCTCGCGCTGGTGGTGGGCGGGCTGCTGGTCTCCGCCGGCGGGCACTTCGTGATCCCGGACCTGCCGGGCGGGACGTTCGAGGTCGGTACGCTCGTGATCGCGCCCTGGCTGCTCGCCATCTTCGTGCTGATCGGGCTCGCCGAGGCGGTCGCCTTCCCGGCGCAGCAGGCGATCTTCGTAGGTGTCGGCCGCAGCGTCGGCATGGGCTCGGTGATGGGGCTGACGCAGATGGGCAGCTCGCTCGGCTTCCTCGCCGGCTCGATCGTCGGTGCGGGCGTGGTCGAGCTGTTCGGCCTCGAAGCGGTCTTCCGCTACACCGGGCTGGTAGTGCTGGCAGGGACGCTGCTGTTCTGGGTGCTGATGCGCCGGGCGCGCGCGGACTTCGTCGCGATGCGCGCGGCCGCGAGGGCGGGAGCGCCGCCGCCCTGACGCCCCGGATGCGGCTCCGGCGGCTGCTTGGTATCATCATCCCGATGACGCAACACGCAGCGTCGCCCGTTGGCTCGCACCACGGGGACCACACCGGCACCGCGCCCGAGGCGTTCACACCAGCGGCAGCCCTCACGCGGCCCGTCGCCGCCCTTCGCGCGGCGCTGCCCGGCGCAGGCGCTCGCCCGTGAGCCTGCTGCGACGGATCCGCGGCCTCATCGGCGGAGGCGAACGCGACCCCGAGGCGTCATCCGGCTCCGCGCCCGCGAGCGACGAGGCGAGCGGCAAACGCTCGCGCCGCAGGCGCGGACGGCGCGGCGGGCGCGGCCGCAGGCGCGGCGGCGGCTCCGACAACGCGCAATCCCAACAGCAGACCCAACAACACGGAGGATCCATCACACCCACCACAGCAGAAGCACCCACACGCACGCGCAACGACGGCGCGCGCAGACGTAACGACGGCGGGCGCGGCCGGAGCGACGGCGCGCGCGGCCGCAACGACCGGCGCGGCAGACGGCGCGCCAACCTCGATGCGCCGCTGCCCGAGGACGTGGCCTTCCGGCCCGCCTCCGAGGGCGGCGACAGCAGCATCCTGCCGGGCCGGCGACGTCCCCCGCCCGGCGCCCGCACCACGCCTCGAGTGCTCGTCACCGGCAAGCGCAACCTGCCGGTGTTCGACGACGTCGACGGCGACGACTCGCCACCCGAGCCGGAGGAAGCGCAAGAAGCCATCGCCGAGCCTGCCGCGGACGAGACGGCTGGCGACGAGGCAGGCGCCTCGGGCGGCCGCCGCCGGCGCGGCCGGCGCGGCGGTCGCGGGCGCAGGCGCGGAGGCGAAGCGGCTGCCGAGGACGCGGCGCCCTCGACCAACGGCAGCGGAGCGGGGACGCCCGCCGCCACGAACGCGGAGGACGCGTCCGACGAAGACGCCGATCTCGAACTGCCCGAGGCGTTCGCCGCCCTCGGCATCTCGGAGCGCTCGCTGACGGCGGTCGCGCGCATGGGCTTCGAGCAGCCGACACCCGTGCAGGAGCGCGCCATCCCGGTCCTGCTCGAGGGGCGCGACGTGGTCGGCATCGCCCAGACCGGCACCGGCAAGACACTCGCCTTCGGCATTCCCATGGCCGAGGCGCTTCACCCCGAGCAGGGCGACGTGCAGGGCCTCGTCCTGGTGCCGACTCGCGAGCTGGCGCAGCAGGTTCTGTCCGTACTGGCCGACCTCGCGCGCCCCTTCGGGATGCAGGCGATCGGGCTGCTCGGCGGTCACGCCCTCGAGGGCGACTTCCGCGCGCTGGAGCAGCGCCCGCAGATCGTCGTCGGCACGCCGGGGCGCATCAAGGACCACCTGCGGCGCGGCACGCTCTCGCTGCGCCAGGTGCGGCTCGCCGTCCTCGACGAGGCGGACCAGATGCTGGACATCGGCTTCCTGCCGGACATCACGCACATCCTCGGGCGCACCCCGCGCAGCCGGCAGACGGCGCTCTTCTCCGCCACCATGCCGCACACCGTGACCCGCCTGATCCGCCGCTACATGGAGAACCCCGAGCGCGTCGCCGTCGCCTCCGACCTCGAAACCGTCGAGTCGATCGAGCACGTCTATTTCGAGGTCGCCCAGCGCGACAAGGTCAACGGCCTGAGCGAGCTGATCGAGCGGGAGCTGCGAGGACGCACACTGGTCTTCTCGCGCACCAAGCGCGGCGTCGACTACGTCGCGCGCGAGTTGCAGAACCGAGGCGTGAACGTCGGCGCGCTGCACGGCGACCTCGACCAGCGCCGCCGCGACCGCATGGTGCGGCGCTTCCGCAACGGCGAGCTCGACATCCTGATCGCCACCAACGTCGCCGCGCGCGGCATCGACATCCCGGAGATCACGCACGTCGTCAATTACGACGTGCCCGACAATGCCGAGGAGTACGTGCACCGCACCGGCCGCACCGGCCGCGCCGGCCGCGAGGGCAAGGCGATCACCTTCGCCAGCGAGATGGACCTCGACCGCTTCGACGTGCTGCGCGAGACCTTCGGAGACCGGCTCCGCAAGGAGCGCCTCGATCTCTACGTCTAGGCGCGACCCGTAGCCCGATGAGCGGCGAGGCGGCGCTCCCGGAGTACGTCCAGGCCCTGCTCGAACCCGCCGCCTACCCGCACGCGCCCACCGAGGTCGAGCTGCGCCAGACGCACATCTCCTGGGTCTTCCTCGCCGGCGACCTCGTCTACAAGACGAAGAAGCCGGTCGACTTCGGCTTCATCACTCAGCGCGACGCGGAGACGCGCGAGCGCTTCTGCCACGCCGAACTGCGGCTCAACCGCCGCCTCGCGCCCGGCGTCTACCTCGATGTCGTCCCGGTCGTCCGGATGTCCGACGGCCGCCACGCCGTCGAGGGCGACCCGAGCGCCGGCGAGGTCGTCGAGCACGCCGTCAAGATGCGCCGCCTGCCCGACGAGCGCACGCTCGACCGGCTGCTCGGCGGAAGCGAGGCGCCCGCGGACCTCGCGGAGCGACTCGCGCGGCGGCTGATCGCCTTCCACGAGTCCGCCGCCGTCGTCCCGAACGATCCGGACTTCGCCGGCGCGTCCGCCGAGCGCGCCTGGTGGGCGCGCGAGTATGGCGAGGCCTCGGGCTTCATCGGCGACACCTGGCTGCCGGAGGACGCGGCAGCGACCCGCGCCTTCATCGAGGACACGCTCGAGCGCGACGCCGCGCTCTTCGACGAGCGGCTCGCCGCCGGGCGCGTGATCGAGGGCCACGGCGACCTCCGCGCCGCGCACGTCTACCTGCTCGGCGATGAGTCAGGAGGGGCGGACGAGGCGATCACGATCGTCGATTGCATCGAGTTCAACGAGTGGTTCCACTTCCGCTACCTGGACGCGGGCTACGACGTCGCCTTCCTCGCGATGGACCTTGAGGCGCTGGGCCACGCCGACCTCGGCGACGAGTTGGCGGGACGCTACCTCGCCGCCGCCGGCGACGAAACGCTGGGCGTGCTGCAGCCGCTGCATCGCGCCTATCGCGCGTTCGTGCGCGGCAAGGTGGAGTCGATCGGCGCGCGCGCCCCCGAGACGCCCGAGGAGCAGGCGCGCGCCCGCGCCGCCTCGGCCGCGCGCTTCTTTCGGCTCGCGGCGAGCTACGCCGAGCGCCGCGCTGCGCCGCAGCTCGTCGCGCTCAGCGGGCTGCCCGCGAGCGGGAAGTCGACCGTCGCCGCCACGCTCGCCTGCCGTGTCGGCGCCGCGTACCTGTCCTCGGACGTGGTGCGCAAGCAGCTCGCGGGCATCGACCCGCGCGAGCGCGTCCGCGAGGAGTGGCGCGCGGGCCTCTACGCGCCGGAGATGACGGACCGCACCTACGCCGAGCTGCGCGCCCGCGCCGCGCGGCTGCTGCGCGAGGGGCGAGCGGTGGTCCTCGACGCTATGCACGGCCGCCGCGAGGAGCGGGACGCCGTCCGCGCGCTGGCCGCCGGGCACGGCGTCCCGGCAACGATCGCCGAACTGCGCATCGACGACGCGTCGGCGCACGCACGCATCGCCGGGCGCGAGGACGACCCGCTGCGAACCTCGGACGCCACCTGGGGGGTCTACGAGGCGCAGCGCGACGGTTTTGAGGCGATCACGCCCGACGAGTCGCCACACCTCGCCCTCGACGCCACGCGCCCGCCCGCCGCCCTCGCCCGCGAGATCGCGGACGCCCTCGCGGGGATATGAGGGCTCCCCTCCGGCCCCTCTCCAGGGCGAGAGGATGGGGATGAGGGGGCTCACCAGACGATGCTGCCTCCCCTCCGGCCCCCTCTCCTGGGGGAGAGGGCGGGGG
>VXOS01000210.1 GCA_009839925.1 Chloroflexota bacterium | reverse complement strand
GCGCGGGGGCGGGGGCGGGGCCGACATCCGGCCCGACCACGCCGCCGAGGCCCGGGGCATCGTCTGGCGCATCGACGCAGCCGAGGGGGACGCCCTCGATCGACAGGAGGGCGTGCACGCCACGCCGCCGCGCTACCGGCGGATCGAGGTCGCCGTGACCACCGAAGCCGGCGAAGTCCTCGACTGTCTCGCCTACCAGGTAGTGGAGCCGCAGGCCGGGCACATCGCGCCGTCCGCCGCCTACCTCGAGACGATGTTGCTGGGCGCTCGCGCGGCGGGGTTGTCGGAGGCGTACATTGCGCAGATCGAGGTGATCGCGGCCGGCTGACGGGCGCGACGGGGCGGGTTCCTGACCACTCGCGCTGGTACAATAGGCATACGGACGTTCCCGCACTCCCCGTCCGAGGCAGACGTTGGTTCAAGAGACCCCCGAACGCATCCAGACCACGCGCATCGAAGACGAGATGCGCGACTCCTACCTCGACTACGCGATGTCGGTCATCGTCTCTCGCGCGCTGCCCGATGTGCGCGACGGGCTCAAGCCGGTGCAGCGCCGCATCCTCTTCGGGATGCAGGAGCTGGGGGTGGGTCCCAACTCGGCGCTGAAGAAGACCGCACGTGTCGTCGGCGAGGTGATGGGCAAGTTCCACCCCCACGGCGACCAGGCGATCTACGACACGCTGGTGCGGATGGCGCAGGACTTCACGATGCGCTACCCGCTCGTCACCGGGCAGGGCAATTTCGGCTCGGTCGACGGCGACCCGCCCGCGCAGATGCGCTACACCGAGGCGCGCCTCGCCCCGATCGCGAGCGAGCTGCTGGCCGACCTCGACCGCAACACGGTCGACTTCCAACCGAACTTCGACGACTCCGTCAACGAGCCGGTCGTGCTGCCCTCGCGCATCCCGAACCTGCTGCTCAACGGCGCGAGCGGGATCGCGGTCGGGATGGCGACGAACGTCCCGCCCCACAACCTCAACGAGATCTGCGACGCGCTGACGCTGCTCATCGACCGCCCCGAGGCGGGCATCGACGAGCTGATGGAGCACGTGCAGGGGCCGGACTTCCCGACGCGCGGCCGCATCTTCGGCCGCGAGGCGATCCGGCAGGCCTACGCCAGCGGGCGCGGCAAGGTCACGATGCAGGGCGTGATCAGCGCCGAGCAGACCGAGGCCGGGCGCATCCAGCTCGTCGTGACCGAGCTGCCCTACCAGGTCAACAAGTCCACGCTGATCCAGCGCATCGCCGACCTCGTGCGCAACAAGCGCATCGAGGGCGTCTCCGACCTGCGCGACGAGTCCGATCGCGACGGGATGCGGATCGTGATCGAGCTGTCGCGCACCGGCACTCCGGCAGCGGTCGAGGCGCAGCTGTTCAAGCTCACCGCGCTGCAATCGACGTTCGCGGTCAACATGCTCGCGCTCGTCGACGGCCGCCCGAAGACGGTCAGCCTCAAGGAGGCGCTCGAGGCGTTCATCGACCACCGGCGCGAGGTGATCCGGCGGCGCAGCGAGTTCGACCTCCAGAAGGCGGAGGAGCGCGCGGAGATCCTCGACGGCCTGCTGAAGGCGATCGAGCAGCTCGACTGGGTGATCGCGACGATCCGCGCCTCGGAGTCCGCGGACGCGGCGAAGACGGCGCTGATGGCGGGCCCCGAAGCGGACGCCGGGGAGCCGTGGCTGTCGGAGCGCCAGGCGCAGGCGGTGTTGGACATGCAGCTACGCCGCCTCGCCGCACTCGAGCGGCAGCGCATCGAGGACGAGCACGCGGAGCTGGCCGAGCAGATCGCGTGGCTGCGAGACCTGCTCGCGAACCCGGAGAAGATCGACGGGCTGATCAAGGACGACTGCGCCGAGCTGAAGGAGCAGTACGGCGACGCGCGCCTCACCCGCGCGTTCGCGCAGCCTGCCGACGAGATCTCCGCCGACGACCTGGTGCCTCACCAGCGCATCGTCGTCACGATCTCGGACGCCGGCTACATGAAGCGCGTGCCGCTGGAGACGTACCGCCGCCAGCGCCGCGGCGGGCGCGGCATCACCGGCGCGCCGACGCGCGACGAGGACGCCGCAAACCACCTCGTCGTCTGCGACACGCACGACTCGCTGCTGCTCTTCACGCAGCAGGGCCGCGTCTACTCGCTGCGCGGTTACGAGGCGCCCGAGGCAACGCGCCAGGCGCGCGGCATTCCGGTCGTGAACCTCGTCGAGATGGAGGCCACGGACCGCGTCACCGGCGTGGTGGTGGTGGCCGACTTCAGCCGCGACTCGATGGTCCTCGCGACCGCCGGCGGCGACGTCAAGCGCACGCCGCTGGAGCAGTTCGAGTCCGTGCGGCGCGCCGGGCTGATCGCGATGAAGCTGAAGCGCGGCGACAGCCTGATCGCGGCCCACGGAGCGGCCGACGGCCACGACGCGCTGCTCGTCAGCAGCGGCGGCCGTGCGATCCGCTTCCCGGTCGGCTCGCTGCGGGTCGCCTCGCGCGCCTCGGGCGGCGTGCGCGGGATGCGGCTGCGCAACGGCGAGCGCGTGGTCGGACTCGTCATCGACACCGACGGCGAGGATCTGCTCGTCGTCTCCGAGCAGGGCTTCGGAAAGCGCACGCCGATCGAGGAGTACCCGACGAAAGGGCGAGGCGGCCAGGGCATGCTCACCTTCCGCGTCATGGAGCGCACCGGACCGCTCGCCGTGGCGCGTGCCGTCACGACGGGCCAGGAGATCATCCTCGTTTCGCGCGACGGGATCGTGATGCGCACGCACGCGGAGACGATCAGCCAGCAGGGCCGCGGCACGCAGGGCGTGGCGGTGATGAACATCGGCGAGGGGGACGCCCTCGCCGCGCTCGCCCTCATCGACCTCGACGAGGACAACCCGCGGCGGCGACAGGCGCCGGAGCCCGAGCCGGAGCCCGAGGATGCGGACGAGGCGCCGCCGGCCTCCGCCGTCGACGAGCCGACCGGGGAGGCCGGGAAGCGGAAGGCCGCGGACGTTGGCAGCCTCACGGACGCGGAGCTGCGTGAGGCCCTCGAGGCGGTGCTGCCGGCCGGGGAATGGACCCCGCATCTACAGGTGCTCAAGGCGGCAGCCCGACGGCTGCGCTTCACCCGCCTCTCGCAAGCCCTGCAAAAGGCCCTGGGACGGGCGATCCACGGTGCCGTCGTCGATGGCTGGATCGAGGAGAACGGGGAAACGCAGGAACTGCGCCGGCCGGGCGCCTGACGCAGTCCGGGAGCGCGCGCCCATGAGCCTCAGCGACCTCGGCGAGTTCGGGCTGATCGAGCGCATCATCGAGCGCCTCGGCGACGCCGCCGCGCGTGACATCCTGGTGCCGCCCGGCGACGACGCGGCGGCCTGGGCGCACGAGGGCGCTGCGGCCGTCGCGACGGTCGACAGCCTCAGCGAGGGCACGCACTGGCGGCGCGACACGATGTCGCTGGCGGACGTCGGCTGGCGCAGCGTCGCAACCAGCCTCTCCGACCTCGCCGCGATGGGCGCCGAGCCGGGCCCGCTGCTGATTGCCGCGCAACTCGGGCCCGCGGTCTCGCTCGATGACCTCGATGCGTTCGTGGACGGGGTGGCGGCGGCCTGCCGCTGCTTCGGTGCGCGCATCGCCGGCGGCAACATCGCGCGGGCGGCAAGCACGAGCTTCAGCGCGACGGCGATCGGGAGCGCGCGCGACGGAGGGGCCTTGCTGCGTCGCGACGCGGCCCGCCCGGGCGACGCGGTCGCCGTCTCCGGGGCGCCGGGCGCCGCGGCCGCCGGCCTGGCGCTGATCGAGGAGGGACGGGAGGCGCAGCCGGAGGCGGCAACGCTGCTCGCCGCCCACCGGCGGCCGATTGCACGGATCGAGCTCGGACGCGCGGCGGCCACGGCCGGGCTGCGCTGCGGCATCGACCTCTCGGACGGGTTGCTGCAGGACCTCGGTCACGTCGCGGAGGCCTCGGGCGTCGGGATCGAGATCGAGGCGGCGGCGCTGCAGTTGCACCCGGCCGCCGCGGCGCTGCTGGGCCGCGATCGGGCGCTCGCGCTGGCGCTCGGCGGCGGCGAAGACTACGAACTGGCGCTTTGCGGGCCTGCTGCTACGCTCGACTCGCTCGGGCCAGGCGGCGACTCCGACGCAGGGCTGCCGCCGCTGACGCGCATCGGCCGGGTCACGGCCGGACCGCCCGGCGAGGCGTTCGCCCTCGATCCGTCGGGGCAGCGCATCGACCCGGTGTCCACGGGCTGGGACCAGCTGCGCTGAGCAGCGCAGCGGCGCCGTACCGGCCGGCAACGACGGAGCAGGGCGACGTGCACACCGCCAACCGCATGCTCGTGACGACGAAAGGCGCGGCCCGCACGCGCGCCCTCGGACGGCGGCTCGCGCGGCTGCTGCGACCCGGCGACGTGGTGCTGCTGCAGGGTCCGCTGGGGGCAGGCAAGACCACGCTCGTGCAGGGCGTCGGCGCCGGCCTCGGCGTCGAGGGGCCCGTCAACAGCCCCACCTTCGTCCTGCTCGCCCGCCACGACCTCCCGACTCCCGAGAGCGGGAGCACGATGACCGCCGACCACCCCGACGCGCTGCATCACGCCGACCTCTTCCGGCTGACCGAGATCGAGGAGGTCGAGGAGCTGGCGCTCGCGGAGCAGGCCGCGGACGGAGCACTGCTGGTCGAGTGGCCGGAACGCGGCCTCGAGGCCCTGCCGGCCGAGCACCTGCTGGTCGCGATCGAGTTCTCGCCGGAGCGGGACGACGAGCGACAGCTCACCTTCGTCGCCGTCGGAGAGCGCTACCACCGCATCCTCGACGGCCTCGGCGGGCGCGGCTGATGCGGCGCATTGAGCTGGGCATCGACAGCGCCTCGAGCGAGGCCGCCGTCGCCCTCCTCGACGGCGACGAGGTGCTGGCGGAGCGGCGCTGGACGGTCGGGACGAACTACTCGCGCGAGCTGCTCGGCGGCATCGACGCGGCGCTGGGCGAGGCGGGCGTCGAGCGCGGCGAGCTTGCGGCCATCGCGGTCGACGCGGGGCCGGGAGGCTACTCGGGCCTGCGCAGCGGCGTGGCGACGGCACAAGGCCTCGCGCTCGCGCTCGGCGTCCCGCTGGCGGGCGTCTCACGCCTCGAGGCGGCGGCGTTCCCGCACCTCGAGGGCGGCCGGCCGGTCGTCGCCACGCACGGGGCGGGCGGCGGGCGCATCGCCTGGGCCGCCTACGCGGC